>NZ_JAVRCK010000082.1:0-42092 GCF_034530815.1 Nostoc sp. DedSLP03 | reverse complement strand
TAGATGGTGAAAAAACTGGCGCATTAATTTGGTCAAAGCCTAGAGAAAATCATCGGACTGTGGAGTACGACCAAAACACCTCTACACCTTATGGTTGGTTTTATCTGAGATTGGGAGGGCAACCAACGTCCAAGGTAGAAAATGTCTTTTTGTGTTCTTCACCAATTGATGCCATGTCAGCAGCCACCTATGTTATCTCAAGTTGCAAGGGGCTACCAGCAACTAGAACCATGTTTATGGTAGCTGATGACCCGAATAAGCTACCTATGGAATTTCTCAAGAGTTTCAATAGGGTTGTCGTAGCATTCAATAATGATGATCTTGGTAATAAAACAGCTAGTGCAGTATTAGAATTGTTGCCAATTGGTAAAAGGCTCAAAACCCATAATCCTAATTGGAGTCAGGAATTAGAAGCTCATCTGAGGGAGGAGCAAGAAAAGCAGAGACAGCAAGAGCGTGGTTTTAGCTTGTGAGCCATGCCGAGTAGACCGAACTCGTGACCGCTACGCTCTCGGAGTCGGTGGCTCTTACGGGCAGGGAGATTACTGATTGAGCCAACTAGATCCTGCAAGCCCGCAAGAGCCACTCCGCTAACGCCGACTCCGAGCCACGAGTTTTTGAATGTTAGTGATTAATTTCATTTTTCTCCATTTCCCCAACCGATAGAGAACGCGTCCACACAGAAAAGGCGTACAGCATCTTACCAAATTGATCAATTGATGCTCATGCCGTAATTTCAATGAGCGCAGAAAGAGTGCCTTTACTGGAATTCGAGATTTAATTGCGGATGACCCTTTGGGCGATTGCCTGACGGGGGGACGAAAATACCTACCAGTCACATTTAACGCAGAGATTCTAAGATTACTGTTGTTGTCATCAAACACAACAAGATAATTCCCAGCTTATAAAACCAATTTCCTGCAAAGGGCAGCAGCACTGTGACAATATTCACAGCCCCAAAACTCATGGATAGAATGCAGGCGATCGCAAAGGCAAATATTGCTAGTAAGAAATATTTGAGGAACTTAGCAGTCAATTTGAATAGACGACTATACTGATTTGTTATCATGGCTGTGAACTCCAATTGTCTTAAGTTGACAAAAACTCAATTGCACACCTTGAACAAGGGGTAGAGCTAACGAAGCTGATATCAAGGCAAAGTAATTTTAGAAAGGCTATGACTAGAAGCTTTTAAGCACAGCAGGTGATTGCTATTGAACTGTTAATTCATCTAAAAACTAGCAAGCTGAAATGCCGTTTAGGCAAGTGTTTTGGTTTTTACTTTGCCCCTGGTAGCAGCAGAGTGGTTATTTGCTCCTATAGCATTTCATAAGTTCGTAGTGTTTCTAAAGCCTAGTTAGTAGCACTCTTATAAGCTCATAATTCATTGCGAACTTGTGAAATCCTGTACTAAGCCAATTTCTGCTCAGGCAGCTGGGGCTGGATTTCCGGCAACTGCGGGTCAATTGAACACCCAGCAGAACGATTGTTCACTACCACTTGTAAGCTTAAGGGCGTGACTTGCACGGTGACGGTTCCATCAAACTTTGCTAGTACAGCTAAAAGGGTAGTGAGCAAAGCTAAATAGGTAAAATACCTAAAGTTGTGGTTGTTTATTAGATTCATTTTGTGCCTTACAAGTGATTAATTTGCTGGAGGCTGAAGCGGAAAAATTAATTTTTTTTGTTTTCAAGAATGCATAGCTAAAAAAAAAATTGCTTTTCTGTTTTTCTAGCTAAAAATTCAGATAAAATCATTTATTTCATCATTTTTTAACTCAAATATAATTGTAATTTTGTTGTTTTTTTTGAATGATTTGAGCTATGGCAGGCAGTCCTAAATGATTTCTAAAATTCTCTTTTTCCTTTCTTCGCGTTCTAGCCTACGGTAAGGCTTCGCAAACGCGTGCGTTCTAAACGCTTCGCTACACTACGTGAAGGCGATTCGTTAAAAAAGTAATTTTTCCTATTCAGATAGGATTGCTGCTATGTATCCTCTAATTTAGACTATGCCTTGAAGAGTGACAATACAGTAAATGTCAGAGTTTTTCTGCTTACAAATGCTGAGGTAAGCAAAGTTCAGCTGCTAGCTTTAACTAATATTTCTGATAAACTTAGAGGACTTACTCAAGTATATTCGGCAATCTAACAAGCTTGTCAACAAACTGCGGGAAGGTAACGGAGTTCTTAACCATCTCTACTGCCTCAACCGACTACCTAAATTCTTATAAATCAAAATCATGTTTTCCCTGGAGTTAACTAATGGACAGTGAAGAGGCACTTGATTTTATAAAGGAATTAGTGGAATTAGATTTTCCTAACACCAATAGACGACTGACTAATGTTGAAGAGCAATTAATTAGGGGAGCTTGGATAGATAAAACTTACAAAGAGATCCATGCAGAGATACGTAAAAAGAACGAGTATGATAGTTGTGGGCTTGAGCACCTTGAGAAAAATATTGCTAGCAAATTATGGCGGTTCTTGTCAGACCTACTAAAGAATGGAAAGGTCAACAAAAAAGGACTTCGGGCAGTAGTGGAGGCAACATGGAGGAGACAGCAGCAAGAGGCGCTCTCCCAGCCCGAACAAGGTGAACAAGAGATACCATTACCAAATTCACCAAACCCCGTCCCACCATTAGCTCCAGGTAACCAAGCGGGATCGCAAAGCGGTATCTTATCTCCAGAAACTTTATCTATTAACGATCAATATATTTTCCAATATACAATCGCTTTGATTGTAGAAAATCCTAAAGATATTAGGACGAGAGAAAATGTGTTAAGAGAAACTCGTGTTATACCCGTAAAGGAAGACTCATTGAAGCTTTTTGGTCTATTTAATACTCCTTTTGATAGAAATAACAACTGGCGTTTGGAAGACCTACTTAACCATTTGCCACAAGAAAACAATCGAAGATGGTTAGAAGAGCTTGCAGAGTCCGTCTTCTTAGCTCTCCGTAGAAGATTAAATCACTCCGGGAGTAGCTCCCGAAAAGTTCAATCGACGTTCCGGTCGTCAGACGGGAAATTATTTAGAGCTATCTTACATACAATGAAAATCTTGAGCGACGACGGTTCGCTAGAGTTTATTGTTATTTTTGAGGAACATATCAGTAGGGGATACGTGGAAAACCCGCCCAGTATGAAATATGCCACGCTAGTAACCGCTATAAATCTTGGAAGTCGCCTTAGATGCGAAGTGTGTGACAAATATCTGCAAATGCTAGATGATGCACAAAGGCAGGGTTTAGAGTTAATTAAGAAAGTACTTCGAGAAGTTAAAAACTCGTACGAGTATATTAAAGAAGAGGCCGAACTTCGTAGACAGGGTGAAGCTGATAACGAGAGCAATGAAGATAGGCTTCGAGAATGTTTTGACTATGAACATGAAAGAGAAGAAATTAAAAATAACTTGTTGAAACAAGAGGTGTACAAACAAACTCTACTTATAGCTGATACGTATGATAATATCAATGAAGTAAAAGTTGCATTAACTGAGCTTAATTATTTGAATGAAATTGTTATGCATATGGTAATCAAACGATTTGGTGAATTGTTTTGATGGTAATTTACCTTGACTGCTTAGCATATTGCTTTTTCCTATGATTGGATTGCTCCCTTTTTTATATAGGCATTTTGATATAAACATATCCAACTAATAAATTTTTTGCTAAAAAGCTTCAGTTTCTTGATAATTAAAAACGAAAAAACAAGCTTTTATACGAGATTCTACTAAAAGAATTAGGCATTTTAAGAATAGTGGGATAAGTTCATGTTTTTCGGGAAGCCATTCCTTTGGTGTAAGCCAGCCTCCGGTACCTACTTTAAATAAAGACTATGGAAGAAACGTTCGAGACCATTTTTCGCCATAAGCTATGGAATTGTCCTGAGTCAGCTTCTGGCTGGGGTTCAACCCTCAAAAATACAGAGGAGATTAGGAAACAATTGCCCTGGTTAGTTAAAAAGCTAGCTGCAAAAACATTTCTGGATCTTGCCTGTGGTGACTTTAATTGGATGAAAGAGATTGACCTCGAAGTCGATAAATATTATGGCGTTGATATAGTTGACAGCATTTGTGAAAGCAATAATCACAATTATGCACAATACAATCGAGTTTTTAGAAGACGAGACTTGACAAAGGACACACTACCCAAGGTTGACATCATTTTGTGCCGAGATGCATTAGTGCATTTGTCTTTTTGCGATATCGGTAAAGCTATTGAAAACATTAAGAAGAGTGGCTCTCGATATCTGCTGGTAACAACTTATCCTAAAGTTGAAGTTAATTTTGAGATATGCACAGGGGGTTGGAGACCACTAAATCTGCAAAAACCACCCTTTAAGTGGCCAGAACCAATCTTTTTTATAGAAGATTCTGAGGAAATTGGTCTACCGAATTGGGGTAGGCACTTAGGGCTGTGGGAAATCCAAAAGATAATGCTTCCTAGTCGTGAAACTTATTTATATTCTGGTTCTGTTAATGTGCCAGGCTCTTATGCTACAGTACTCCCTGCACTGTCATGCATAGAAACTTATTTAGAACCAAGGCTTGCCTTCTATGAGCAACCAGGGCGAACGCATCTTAATTTCTCCAGTGGGCAATAAAATCAGAAAAATTGTCTGGAGACGGTCAATACGGTTCGGTTAAGCTCTAAATACATCTCACTATAAGGCGTAGATATAGCGTAGATACCGTAGCCAATTGTCAAGTGCATTGCTGTTTTAATGTATAGTTTTGGTCAAACGGCTGCCTCTTTTTAACAACAGCCCAAGCGATGTGCAACAGTTTCCGTGACCCTCAGTGAAGTGTTCGCTTGACTTAATGGCTGATGTGGTGTGAAGAATTGCGCCAGTCGGTCATCTGGGCAGTGCATCACTTGGAAGCCCAAGCTGAGTTCTTAAACGCGCATTGACTTGACGTTCATGCTGTAATTGCACAAGCTTGAGCAAAAATCAGCAAACGCTGTAATTAGAGATAAAACTGTGGATGAATTGTTAGTGATGGTGAGATTTACCCCATCCCTAAATAAACAGTACCGATTGACGCATCAACAGTTATCTTAAGTTGTAATGGTGCAGGTAAACCAACTCACTTATGAGCCGAATCATCGCAGTTTTTAATCAGGCGGGAGGTGTTGCCAAAACCACCCTTACCCAAAACCTGGGCTACCAAATAGCGCAATTGGGTCATCGTGTTCTGCTCATCGACATAGACCCCCAAGCCAGCTTGACTATCTTTATGGGCTTGGTTCCAAGAGACATAGAGCAAACTGTCAACAATGCCATTGTGGATGAACAACCTCTGCCAATTCATGAGGGGATTCACGGCATGGATTTAGCCCCTGCCAACATCTCTCTGAGTACGGCAGAAATGCAATTGGTTAGTGCTTCCATGCGCGATTTTCGCCTGAAAGAAGCCATCGAACCAATTGAATCAGATTATGATTTTATCTTAATAGATTGCCCTCCCAGCTTAGGGCTACTCTCTTACATCTCCCTTGTAGCTGCCACTCATGTTCTCGTGCCTCTGGAAACCCATTTCAAAGCCTTTGAGGGAACAGGCGAACTCTTAAAAACGGTTGCTACAGTACGTAACAAACCAAACCGCAAATTGCAAATAGCCGGATTTGTGCCGACAAAATACGATGCCCGGAACTCCCAGGACACTCGTACCCTAGCAGCCATCACCGAACAGCTAGCAAGCGCCGGAACTGTCTTTGCCCCCATTCCTCGCTCTACTGCTTTTGTTGATGCTTCAGAAGAACGAATGCCCCTTGCAGTTTACGAACCCAAACACCCATCTGTCGCCATCTTGAAAAAAATAGCCGTTAGTTTAGAATCATTAAAATGAGACGCACTACTAAAGCCAGCCAGCCCCTCAAAAGCAAAATTGATGTACCTTGGGACACCACAGGCATCAATAATGCTGGTTCTGCTCAATCCATGCCCTTAGATCAGATTGTTCTGCCGCAGAATCAACCGCGCCGTTATTTTGATTCTGAAGCATTAAAGCAGTTAACTGAATCCATCAAACAGCATGGCATTCTCCAACCCGTTTTAGTCCGCCCCCTTGATGGAGAAAAACACGAATTAGTCGCAGGAGAACGCCGCTATCGTGCTGCCTTAAGTATTGGGCTGAAAGTTGTCCCCGTTGTCATTAGAGAGTTAGACGACAACGCAGCTTTTCAATTTGCACTTATAGAAAACTTACTTCGAGAAGACCTCAACCCAGTTGAAGAAACTGAAGGTATCCTGCAACTGCTGTCTCTCAAACTAGGTCTAAGTGTTGAGGATATCCCGCCATTACTTTATCGCCTACAACGCCTAAAAAACAAAGCATCTACAGTTACCCATAACGTTATGGGCGAACCGGAAAGTGAAGGTGATGAACCTACCCATAACGTTATGGGCGGAGTTGAAAATGATTCTACCAATAACGCTATCAGCGATGAGGAAGGCGATATTGAATTATCTACCCATAACGTTATGGGCAAAACCGAAACAGATAATTCCGATCTCAACCAGGAGCAGCCATTAAACCCAGACCTAAAAATTGTTGAAGGAGTGTTTGAAGGCTTAGGGTTAATGACCTGGGAATCTTTCGTTAAGAACCGCCTGCCCTTGTTAAACCTCCCAGAAGATATCCTAGATGCACTAAGGGAAGGTTCACTAGAGTACACCAAAGCCAAAGCCATCGCCCAGATTCAGAAATTAGATGAGCGCATTGCCTTTTTAGAACAAGCTATTGCCCAAAACTGGTCTTTAAGCGAAATTAGACAGCGTATTATTGAGAAGAAAAGCCCAGCTTCCACCTCTAACACTGAGTCTGACAATTACAAAGAGCGCTTTACTGCTGCGACTACCAAACTAAAAAAGTCGCGTATTTGGTCAGACCCTAAGAAGCGCAAGCAAATAGAAAAACTACTTGCACAACTGGAGACGCTGACAAATGTTGAGTAACCTGACATACCAAAACCAGGACGTAGAAGGCAAAAGGGTCAAATATTTTTTATACTAATACCAGTTCTCCATGAAGATGCACTAAATTAGTAGAAGCAGAAACAGGGTGTAAGGGTATGGGAAATAGCTTCCAAGTAGAAGTATCTGAGAGTCAAGAAGAACTAGAACGAGAGCGATTTTTTTTCGGGGGAGATGGGCAAGAATTAACCAAGGGGTTTAAACGAATGGCCTCGTAACCGCGATCCAAGAAGCAAGTGATCTGAATCACACTATTTTATAAATAAAATAAGTAATATTTCGGTATACTTTGTAAGTATTGCTATAATCAGTCTAATTAATCAAAGGTAATCTAGGAAAATAAGAGTAAGCAGTAGATTTCAGACCCATACTTTCGTTTTTGGGAATATGCAAGAGTGAGTAGTGAACTATCGATTTGTGAGAAGACTCTTCCTAAGTATTCTAGGCAACCCAGCAATACCCAATTTTCTCAGGGAATCATGCCTCGAAAGCTTAGCATAGTTTTTATTTTTGATACTACGGACAACATATATAAGTATAAGTATTTAGAACAGATAAGAGCAACGTACCAATCTAATTAAACTTAGCGGAGCAGTTGCTCCGTTGAATTTAAATGTTTTATTGCGTTACTCCCTGTCATAAATATCTATTTCAATAAAACTTTATCTATCATGAGCTTTTCACCGGACTCAGGTAATATTCAGCCTGTGCTGACAATCTCTGATTTAGCTCAACAGAAAAATTTGACCAGTAGTCACTTTTTCGATGCAGTTAACTATCTCAAAAAGAATCCTGGTGTCATTCTGGACTTGGAACAGTATAGAGCAACTAAGAGAATCGTTGGGGAGGTAAAGCGCACGGTTCGTTTCATACCGATAGGTAGTCGTCAGTCTAAGGAATGGCAGTTTAGTATCAACGTCCCTTCTGGAGGAATTGTAGCCATTCAAATTGAACCACCTAATGGACGTAGCACTCCGGTGGGATCAATTGTTTTGGAGAGCTTTTATCAGCAGGGAGTGACTGGTGTCGTTATTGGTGGAAGGCTGCGAGATGTAGAAAGTATTCCTGAAAACTTCCCTATCTGGGCACTTGGCAAAACATGTTGTGGCTCTGGAGGACTATGGGAAGAAGAGATTGATGGTCTAATCAATCTCTTTGGAGTACCAGTAACTTTAGGAAGTCTAATTATTGCCGATGAGAATGGACTGGTAGTCAGTCCACCCTTAACACCAAACGAATTAAAAATGGTCGGTAAATTTGTTGATGTCGATGATTACGCCAAATTTCTAGTAAGAAATAGCGGTTTTAACTATAACCAGGCAAAAAATAGTGCGCGAGAGCACTTTGGAATAAATTGAGTATGAACATTTTTATCAACTCTTATCTTTATAGCTGTGTAACAGTCTTAGCCGAATAAGATTAATTTCAGTAAAGCTGTGTACGTATAAAATAGATTAAATTTTATATTTTCCAACTTTCACCTTCAGAATAATTATTAAAAGATGTCAATTCAAAGATTGGGATTTATAAACACAACTATTTTGTTGTACTTATTAATTTCTCCTCCAACGAAAGCTCAAATTATTCCGGACTCTACATTACCTATTAATTCCTCTGTGAATTCTCAAGGAAGCATCAACTTTATAGAGGGAGGTACTAGATTTGGAGGTAACTTGTTCCATAGTTTTGAAAAATTTTCTGTTTTGAATGGCAATACCGCTTTCTTTAATAATCCTTTAGATGTACAGAATATCTTTACTCGAGTAACTGGTGGGTCAATTTCTAATATTGATGGTCTTATTAGGGCTAATAACAATGCTAATTTATTTTTGCTAAATCCACATGGAATCGTTTTTGGACCCAATGCTTCTCTTAACATTGGAGGCTCATTTTTTGCTAGCACGGCAAGCAGTATTAAATTTGCTGATGGCACAGAGTTTAGTGCCAGTAACCCATCTCCTCCTCTGTTAACAGTTAGTGTACCTGTTGGCTTGCAGTTCTACGGTACTGAAGGAAGTATAGTTGTTATATCTGGCAATCTTCCGTTGACTAAGAACATCTCTGAAAATGAGGATGCAGGTGAGACTCTTAACACAGCACAGACAATTAATACTCAGTCTTCACCTTTCCCAAGTGCAATTTCTGGCACACTGAACAATCTCAACGATGTTGACTTGTATAAAGTTTACCTAACTGGTGGTCAACCATTTCAAGCAACAACAATTGGTACGACTAATATAGACGTACAATTGTTTTTGTTTAATGCAAAAGGTCTGGGTATTTATGCTAATGATGATGCTGCTGGAACTCGCCAATCAACTGTGCCAGTAAATCAACCATTTATACCCCCTGCTTCCGGTTTCTACTATTTGGGTGTAGATAGCTGTTGTAGAAATCCCTACAGTTTGAGTGGGCAAATTTTTAATCCATTGGGTAACCCAGTTGCTTCTGTTGCAGGTTCACCCCTTAGTACCTGGCAAGATCGTAGTTATGATTTGGGAGCCTACAATATTAACCTAACCAACTCTCAATCTACTAACTCTGCTGGGCTGTTTGTTCAGCCTGGTAAAACCTTAGCGCTAGTTGGTGGAAATGTTTTATTAGAAGGTGCAACTTTGAAAGCCCCAGGAGGTCGAATTGAGATAGGAGGCTTAGCAGGATCAGGAGTTGTATATCTAAATATTGATAATAGCAGTCAAAGTTTAGCGACAATCACTATTCCAAGCGATGTAAGAGCAGATGTTGCCATCATTAGTAGCGCCACAAATGGTTCTTTACTTGATGTATCTGCTGAAAATGGCGGTAGTGTTTCCATCAATGCTAGGAATTTAAATATTTTAGGTAATACAACTTTCCAAAACATTATTAAATCGGGTATACCAGCAGGGCAAGGTTTCCTTGGTGCGAAAGCTGGGGGCATCAAGCTCAGTGCAAATAGAGCACTGGCAATAGAAGCTAGCTCTGTCAGTAGTAGCGTTGATGGTGTTGGTGATGGTGGTGATATTAGTGTTACTGCACAATCACTCTCCATGACAAATCGTGCTCTATTAAATACCCGTGTTAGTGGGCAGGGAAATGGAGGTAGTGTAACTGTCTCTACGAGAGATGGAGTCTCCTTAGATGATAGTTATGTGAGAAGTGGCTTGAATACTGGAGCAAAGGGGAAGGGAGGAAATATTACTATCACAGCAAACAATCTCTCTGTGACTGGTGGTGCTCAAGTAGGTAACAGTATAAGAGGAGAGGGCAGTACAGGCGATATCAATATTTATGCTAACGAGCAAATATCACTTGATGGGGTAAGTTTTAGTGGAATTTCCAGTGCTGTGCAAAGCTCAGTCCAGTCTGGTGGTATAGGTAAGGGTGGAGAAATAAATATTACAACGTCTTCTGTTTCCTTAACCAATGGAGCGGTAGTAAGTGCTAGTACCCAAGGAAAAGGCGATGGAGGCAATATAAATATTCATGCTACTAATCAAGTTTCCCTTGATGGTGTCGGTATTGATAATTTTTCTAGTGGTATATACAGCAGAGTCAGACCTGGAGCGGTAGGAAACGGAGGTAATATTAGGATTACAACGCCCCTCCTTTTCTTAACAAATGGTGCCCAAGTTAATACTAGTACTGTGGCACAAGGAGATGCAGGGAGTTTGTTCATCAACGCTAGTAACCGTATCTTGTTTGATGGAATTGGTAAAAATAAAAATAGCAGTGGTGCTTATAGCTCAGTGCAAGAAGGAGCTGTAGGCAACGGAGGTAGTATTGAAATTACAACTCCTTTTTTATATTTAACAAACGAGGCTGGAGTATTCAGCGATACTCTAAAAAATTCCAATCTTTCAGCATTGGCAGGAAATACCAGTGCTGGTGACATTAAACTCCAGATCAAAGAGTTGCTACTACTGCGTGGTAATAGCTCAATATCAACCACAGCAGGTACGGAACGATTTGGTGGGGATGGTGGCAATATCAGAATTAACGCTTCATTTATCGTCTCTGCCCCCTCAGAAAATAGCGACATTAAAGCCAATGCTTTCCAGGGCAAAGGTGGAAGAGTTGAAATCAATACTCAAGGCATATATTGGCTAGTACCACGTAGTCGAGAAGAACTTCAGACACTATTGGGGACGGACGCTCCTACTCAACTAGACCCAAGTCGTTTACTTACTAATGACATCACTGCAATTTCACAAACTAACCCGTTCCTAAATGGTGTAGTTACTATTAACACACCAAATGCCGACCCCAGCCGTGGTACAGTCCCTCTGCGAGCGGACTTTGCTCCTCCACAAATTGCGCAAAACTGCCAACCAGGTAGAAGACAGGCAACAAATAGGTTTGTTATTACTGGGCGAGGAGGATTACCTCCTAGCCCCAGTGAGGCACTTAGCGGTGACGCTGTGTTAACCTCTGATGGAAATACAATGGCTCCCAGCGTTGAGACTGCTGACTTTAACTACTCTGTGAAATCTATTCGGGGTGGGATCGCGATTGCCCAAGGCTGGAAGATAGGAGCTAATGGCAATGTCATTCTTACAGCCGAGCCACAAAATGCTACCTCTCAGACTCCCCGACTACAACCTGCTATTTGTCCATGAGTAATAGACCAACCTCAACTTTTTACCTACCCCTGTCAAGGCTTGGATTGAGCCTAGGTCTTATGCTCAGTAATATCATAGCTGAACCATCCAAAGCACAAGTGCTTAACTCGGCTCAATCTTCTCATTTTGCTGATCCAACTCTTACTGTAACTAAAATACCTTTTCTAAATGACATTCCACCTCTGAATGCTCAATTAATGTCGCCTGAACACTTTTCTGGGGCACATATCGTACCCCCATCACCCGTTTTTCCAAAAAATTTATCTCGATCTCTTTATATTACATCTACAACTAACTCACAATTAGACAGCTGCCCCTCCTTAAAAACAAACTCATCAGAATTTTCTACAAACTTCCCTGATGATATTCCTGCAACCATTTATATAGACAAATTTGAACTTGAAAATGACAGTAGTATATTCAGCAAAGATGAATTATTAAAAGAAATTAATAATTGCTTTACTCATCGTTCCCTCTCCTTTACTGAACTTTTGAATGTCACTTCTATAATTATACAAAAGTATTTGGATGCAGATTATAATACTTCTGGAGCATACATTGCACCTCAAGAGATAGTGAACGGAGTAGTCAAAATAAAGCTTCTTGAAGGGGAGGTGGAAGATATTCTAGTGACGGGCGCACCAAGATTAAATAACTACGTGCGTAACCGTTTAGCCAGAGCTACCACCAAGCCACTAAAGCAGAAGCGGTTAGAAGAAGCCCTGCAATTGTTACAGCTTGATCCGTTAATCAAAAGTGTGTCAGCTGAGTTGTCTGCTGGCTCGCGTCCTGGTACAAACCTGCTACAAGTTAAAGTAACAGCAAATGATTCATTTAAGTCTCAATTATTTATTGATAATAATCGCTCACCTAACATAGGGACTTTCCGCCGACAAGTTCAATTTAACGAAACCAATCTACTGGGACTAGGAGATAGTATTAGCCTTGCCTATGGTAATACAGATGGCAGTAATATTATAGATGCTAACTATACTTTGCCCATCAATTCCAGTGGTAGCACGCTCAGCTTCAGCTACGGTAATACATCAAGCAATGTGATTGAACGCCCTTTTAATCAACTTGATATTAATGCCAACTCACGTTATTACGAACTGACATTCCGTCAGCCCATTATCCAAACTCCGAGACAAGAACTTGTACTGGGATTAACTGCATCGCATCGGCAAAGTCAGGCATCTCTGCTAGGAGGGAAAATTCCTTTTCCAGTATCGGGGGCAGATGAGGAAGGACGAACTCAAGTTTCAGCACTACGTTTCTTTCAGGAATGGACAAATCGGAAAGACCAGGAGGTGATCGCAATTCGCTCTCAATTTAGTTTTGGACTAGGTTTACTTAATGCCACAATTAATGAGAATCCTCCGGATAGCCGCTTTTTTAACTGGCGATTACAAGGGCAGTGGATACGTCTTCTAGCTCCAGACACTTTGCTGCTAGTTCGTAGTGATATGCAGTTTGCTAACCAGGCGTTGTTGTCTCCAGAGCAGTTTGAGTTGGGTGGACAGGATAGTGTCAGGGGTTATCGCCAGGATTTTCGATTGACAGACTCAGGTATTTCCACATCCGTAGAAGCAAGGCTTCCCATTGCCCGATTCCCACAAGTGAATGGCGTTTTACAAGTCGCTCCTTTTGTTGACTTTGGCGTTGGGTTAAATCAGTCTAACGAGCGAAATGCCAATTCAAACATTTTGGCATCTGTGGGACTAGGTTTGCGTCTGCGGATGGGCGATCACCTCAATGCTCATTTTGACTGGGGCATTCCTTTGGTATCTACCAATTCAGAGAAGAGAACTTGGCAAGAAAACGGTCTATATTTTGGTGTTGAATGGAATCCTTTTTCGTTCTAGACAAAGTTAAGCAAGTGTGGAGTTACAGTCGTCATCTTTTTCAAAAAGAGTGCTATCGTATAATCGGCTTTATCCTATTAACAATGCTGGGGATGATTGTAGCTATCAGTGTAGAAGTACTGTCTTCAGAACGGGTTACTGCTACACAAAAGAGCACGACTCAGGTTGTATGCCCAGTTTCTCAAATTTCCAATGCAGAACAGTTATTTGAAAAGGGCAGAGAAATGTATGCCTATGGGCAATTTACGGAAGCCTTGGATTGTTGGCAAAAAGCTGCTGATATGTATAAACACTCAAATGATAAAAACAGAATCAAAGTTATTATTAGCCAAATAAACCAATCGCAAGCTTTACAAGCTTTAGGACTTTATCCCAGAGCATGCACTACCATCTTGGAAGCTTTTAGATTGCAAGAAAATGAATTTAAATTTGGTGAACAGAGTAACATCGGATTTCAAAACGACTGTAGAGAGTTAATACAATTAAATGAATATGAGCGAAGGCAGTTTATTAAAGTATTAGAAAAATCTTTCCAATCTATTAACCAAGTTGGTCAATTGTCGGGATCTGTAATTTCAATCACAGGCTTACGCAGTTTTGGTGATATTTTACGTGCGCTTGGTAATTTAGATTTATCATACGACATCCTCAAGAAAAGTTTAGATATAACTCAGCGCTCTCAGGATATGGCGGCAGTTTATCTTAGTCTTGGAAATACCACCCAAGCTTTCAGTAAAAGAAAACAAGATTTTTATTCTAGAACACAAACACAGACAGACCTCCAAGCAGCATTAGATGATGCTAATAAGGCTCTAAAGTATTACGAACAGGCTTATGAAAAAGCTAAGGATAATCCTGCTATATTAAGTACTCAAATTCAAGCAAGACTTAATCAGTTAAGTTTAGTATTAAATATTGAACAATGGTTACAGAATATACAAGTAAAAACTCAAAAAGAATGGCAACCGCCCAGTCAAAACCTGAATAATAAAATCAATGAAATCCAGCAGCAAATTGATAAGTGGCTACCTCAATTTGAAAAGTATGTAAGGACGTGGTCTGAAATTGAATATCTAAGCGATAAGTCACTTCCAAATAACCACGAATCAATCTACACACAGCTTAATCTAGTTACTAGCTTGATATGCCTTTATGATCTAGCAAAATCTGCCAATGCACCTATGTCTACACAAGCGACATCAAGTACTTTTTTAGGATGCTTAAATCATTCTATAAATGGGCAAAATTCCCGACTAGCTGGAGTTTCCAATTACCCCAAAATAATGGATATTAAATCAAGGTTGGAAAAACTAATTCGACAAGCTAAAGCTATAGGAGACCTAAAAGCAGAGGCTTATGCCCAGGGGTATCTGGGAATTTTATACGAACAGAAAGAAGATTGGCTAAATGCCAAAAACCAACTACAACTTGCTGTGGGTATTGCAGCATCCAATTCCTCACCAGATATTGCTTACTTATGGCAATGGGAGTTGGGTCATCTTCTCAAAGAGCATGGTGATATTGAGAGTGCAATTACTCACTATACAGCAGCCTATGAAATACTGAAATCACTTCGCAGCGATTTAGCTGCTATCAATCCTGACGTTCAATTCTCGTTTCGTGAGGCTGTAGAGCCTGTTTATAGGAAACTAGTTGATTTACTGCTCCGTTCTGACAAACCTAACTTAAAACTAGCTCGTGAAGTGATTGATAATTTGCAAATAGCAGAACTAGATAACTTTTTTCAAGAAGCTTGCTCAAAAACTGTTCAAACAAGTATTGATAAAATCATAGAAGAAGACAAACACGCTGCAATACTTTACCCAATTATTTTGGAAGACCGAATAGAGATCATCCTAAAGCTACCTGGAGATACACAACTATACCGCTACACAACCGATAAAAATGTACATGGACAACCTTTAACAAAAGATTCAATTGAAAATACTTTCAGGCAACTACGCTACTATTTGGAGCAGCCTTTCTTCTCGTCTAAAAGGGGTAAGAGTGCAGCAGAGTTAGTGTATGACTGGGTAATCCGCAAAGCAGAAGATAATGAATTGAGAAATCATCCAGAAATCAAGACTTTGCTGTTTGTACTAAATGACTCTCTACGAAATATTCCAATGGCTGCCTTACGAGATAGTAAAGCCAAAAATGGCGAGGGTGAGTATTTAATTGAGAAGTATGCGATCGCAGTAACACCCGGCTTGCAATTATTAGTTCCAAAGGCGGATGAACAGTTAAATCAATTCAAAAATGGGCTGGTTGCAGGGTTATCTGTACCTCCCTCTGAAAAAGACAAACAAGAGGGATTTGGTCACCTTCAACTTGCAGAAGCCGAAGTTAAAGAAGTTGAGAATATTCTCAAAGACTCCGAAGAACTTCTAGATACGAATTTTAATAGTAACAATTTACCAGCCAAACTTAGCTCATTTTCTTACAACATAGTTCATCTAACAACTCATGGTCAATTCAGCTTTAATCGGAAAGATACGTTTATTCTGACTGCATCACGAAAACAAGCTGGTTTTGAGAAAATTAATCTAGATAAATTAAAAACACTACTCCCTGGCAAGGGACCTACTTACATTAATTTACTTGTTCTAAATGCATGTGAAACTGCTACAGGAGATGAGCGCGACGTTCTAGGAATTGCTGGGGTAGCAGTTGGGGCAGGAGCACGCAGCACAATCGCTGCTTTATGGAGTATTGGAGATGATCGTTCTACATTTACATTTACAAAAAAATTTTATACAGAGTTGAAATATCACTATTTGTCTAAGGCTGAAGCACTGCGCAAAGCTCAGTTGTCTCTGTTAAAAAGTGGATACAAACTGTCTCAGTGGACACCTTATATTTTAGTAGGAGACTGGCGCTAATGTTAAGTAAAATTTTGTTTAACATATATAAAATTTATGTTACTATCCATCTGTTAATTATCTTAAATATGTAATATTTTTATCAAAAAAATAAAGCAATGTTTATTAAATATCTTTTCATTTTAGACATTAATAAAAATTTGAAGGAAAAAAGTATATTTTTAGTCTACAGACTATGCAAAATAAAGATATTAACAAACTAGCAAATATTTTAGCCACACAAGCAGCTGATGCACTTGTCGCACCCCAAATGTTTTTTAGAGATTTGGTGAGACGAGCAGGTTTGCCACAGCGATGGAATCAGGAGACTGCCGGAGTCTGGACAGGAGATACCCCAAGGGATGCGCGTCGTTTAATAGACTGGGCGCTAGCAAAAGGAATAAATCCATTAGATAAAACGTACACCACCTTGGGCAGCCTTTTGAACCCATTGCTGGAAGATGTAGGATTTGACATTGCAAGTTATATTGTTGCTCTTATCATCCGCTACCAACTTTATCAGAGCAAAAGTTTATTAGAAGATTTGGTGATACGTTACCAAGTCCCCCAGCATCTGACTCATGTTATCGGCGAAGCAATTGATATTGGTCCAGAAATAGTGTGGCGGGGACCAACTGAAGAGCTAGAACTCGAAGGTTTATTTAAACTTGCCTCTGATTTTTTTGATGTTGGATTCTTGAGTCGGGCTATTCAACAAGCCGCCTCAGTATGTCGCATCGAGATTCCAGAACAATGCGCTCAAGGAACAGGCTTTCTGCTTACAAACACCCTGCTATTGACCAATTATCATGTACTTAAGCCAACTGATGATGCAGAAATCTATACCAACGCTCGCAGAGCAGTGCTGCGGTTTGGCTGCTTCACCTCAGAAATAGGTATTGAGACTAAAGGACAGATATTCAAATTAGCCAGCGAGCAACCCATTGTGCATTACAGTCATACAGAAAATTTGGATTACGTGTTACTTCGAGTAGAAGAAAAAATTTTGCAGGCAAGAAATATCCAACCTGCTATTTGGGATTCCGAAAATGTGCCTGTTCCACAGATGGGTATCAATTTATTACAGCATCCTGAAGGAGAGTCAATGAAGGTTGCTATCAGTAGCAATGGAATAACTGGTGTTTATGAACATACTGGACGCATTCAGTATGTAACTAGGACATCAAATGGTTCTAGTGGTGCGCCATGCTTTAACGAAGACTGGAAAGTAGTTGCCTTGCACCACGCGCAGAAAAGCAGGTCTTTTGGAATTATCCGAGAAGGTATTCTATTTAGTGCCATCTATCAAGAAATTAAATCCTATCTTGAGTAACAAGATGAGTCCAAGGCAAATTCTTAGACTATATTTTCGAGTTTTGACATACTTTATTAACTCACAATTGAAACAGAGATTAGAAAATGTCCCGTCGCATCCTAACAAAACAGCTTGAATCCATAGTCCCTGGTACACAGATTGATACGTATTTTGACAAAGTTATTAAATATATTCCAGCAGATATTGTTGGTGCTTGGGTTACTGTTACTGGATTAATCAAGAGTGGTGGTGACGTGCCAACTACTATGCTCCTGTGGATTGCTTTTATTCTTGGAATCGTGCTAACTGCTGTTTGGACTGTGAAGCAAACATCAGTTAAAAATAAGCCCCCTGCGATTACTCAAACAGTAGTATCTACAGGTGCATTTATAGTTTGGGTATTTGCTTTAGGGGGACCGTTTGTAACTTTAGGATTCTATCGCCCGCTATATGGCTCCCTATTGCTGATTTTGTATACGCTGATTGTCGCTCTCATAGATCCCCCTGAAGACTAACTATGTTTATGAAGATTAGGCAAGAGGATAAAAACCGATTAGGAGAAATTTTAGCTATACAAGCTGCTAATGCACAGCCTAACCCTAATGATTTTTTTAAGGGTTTAGTGCAAGAAGCAGATTTGCCTGAGAACTGGAAGCGTGAAAAATCTGGGGTTTGGACAGGGAATCCTAATATTGACTCCTTAAAACTTATCGATTGGGCTTTATCTAAAAGAGTTAATCCAAACAATAATAAATTTACTACTTTAGGAAGTATTATTTATGTTTTTATGAATTATTTAGGATATGACGAAAGATGTGAAATCGCCCAAATAATTATCAACAATAACCTTGTTTTAGAAAATAAATCACTCGAAGAAATTAAAAATAAATTTGATTTAAGTTCTGAAATATTTGATGTTTATCCTGCTCAATATATAATTGTTGAGAAGGAAAAATCTACTAATTTGAAACAGTTTATTCTAAACATAAATGTTTGCAAGAGCACAGGAATAAGTTTAGGGGTGACAGTTTTAATTGGATTGCTTCGCTTCTCTGGACTAATGCAAGCTAGTGAACTTGAGGCTTATGACTTGTTGATGCAGTACCGTTTACCTCTTGAGAATTGGGATGACCGCATTGTCGTTATTGGAGTTACTGCTAATGACCTTAAACAATTTGAAACCTCAGAATTGCCAGATAAAAAACTGCATGACATTTTAATAAAACTCAAAAAAGATTATAAACCAAAAGTTATTGGTATAGATATTTATCGAGATATCCCTCAAAGACAAAATGATGATGACTCTCAGGTTTCAGATAAAGAATCTCAAGAATTGCATAAATATATTACAAATAATCAAGATATTATTCCTGTTTGTAAAAGTGAAAGTGCTTCTTATCCAGGCGCTAAGATTTTTGACAATATAGAGCTAGAGCGATTTGGTTTTGGTGATATTGTGTTTGATGATTTAACTCAGGAAACTGTCCGTAGGCATTTACTAAGTATCAAGCCAATTTATCCAGTTATAAATGAGAAAAATATTTGTAAAACTCAATATTCTTTTAGTTATCAATTAGCAGTTAAATACTTAGAATTTAAAGGTTATGAACCTTTTTGGGAAAAGGATTATTTATATTTTAGCAATAAAAAATATGAGCGAAAAACTTTTCCTATTCCTTTTGAACCAATAGGCGTTAGTTGGTGGAGTGATAAAGACCGTGCTGGTGGTTATCAGAAAATAGATGAGAAAGGAGGATATGACCCATCTGGATACCAGTTACTATTGAATTATCGTAGAGGGCAAGTAATACCAATTTCTATTGGAGCAATCTTAACATTAAATAATGATTCAGATTTGAAGAATAAGATAAAAGATAAAATTGTTTTAATTGGTTATACAGATCAAGAAAATAATAAAGATTTACATTTTACACCTATCACTAAGTCACCTGACAATAAAATGTCAGGGGTAGTGCTTCAGGCTCACATGGTGAGTCAAATTATCAGTGCTGTTCTTGATGGACGTAAATTATTGTATTACTGGAGTTTTGAAGTAGAAATACTGTGGATATGGGTTTGGTCTCTGATGGGTGGGATAGGTGTAATACTAGTCTGGCAACGTACTCACAATCTACTGTGGCTGGTGCTAGTAGTAACAATATTATTGGTGTTATTTGCCGTTTGTTATCTGCTTTTTATGCAAGCGATATGGGTGCCACTGATACCTACAGCATTAGCATTAGTAGGTACAAGCGGAATAATTATAGGTATCAACTTATGGCAAATGCGTAATTAACAATAAATACTTCTGCTGTCAAAGTAACTACAATGAAATCATTAAATTGGCTAAAAGTTATTTTAACTATAGCTCTATTAATAATTATTTTATCTTCTCCACTCTCTGTAGATGCACGAATTAAAAAATTATCTCAGATAAATATAAGTTATGCTCAAGAGCAATTCAGTAATATTGGTAGGCTATCAAATCCCTTCCAATTAATATCCAAAACTTTTGTTAATCAAAGAAGTGGACAACGATGTTTCTTTTTTCTTTTTTGTATAAATCGGAGGAAAGAAATTACTAGACCTGCACGACTAGGTGACGCAGCAAGACGGGGATTGTGCATTAACTGGCAAAGTCATCTCAAAGCCTTAATACCTGTGCTTGAACCTACTCCAGAACATAAATCTACAATAGACCAGTCAGAAAGCTTGAGTTATTCTATTGGTTTCACAAGCAACGAATATACTAGATTCTGGTTTTATGTTCCAAAAATGACCACGGCTTTTGTAGATTCAAATAAATCAAAACTGGTTGAAATTGCGGAGTTTATGTTGCAAGATGAAAAAGGGAATGATGTCTTTGATTTACCTATACCTATTCAACTATCCAATAAAGTAGGGATTGTTAGTTTCCAAATTCCGATTTTTTCCTCTAATCAAAACTGGTTAAAATCAGGACAAGCTTACCATTGGTTCTTTTCAATTGTTTGTGACTCACGCAGACCTTCTAGAAATCCCAGTGTTGATGGATGGGTGCAGTTAGCAGATTCCTCTACTATTAAAAACTTACAGTCTCAGCTTCAAAAAGCAGGAACACCAGAAAAACGCATTAAAATTTATGCTGATAATGACCTATGGTATGACACTATCACCTATTTGGTTGAGTCTCGTTGCGCTGATCCTAATAATCCTGTACTTGCCCAATACTGGAGTGACTTATTAAAAGAAGTAGGTCTTAGTGATGAAAATATAGGTTATTATTGTGATCCCGGACAAAAACTTCAAGTGGCTGACCATCCGTGAGAGGTTAAAATAAAGCGCATTTTGTCAATCAGTTAAAATACTCAAAATAGTTTTATTGAAAATGATAATCGTGCGTGGGCGAGGGGGAACAATGGTAGGAGGTATTGTTGTTGCAGCCGCTGCACCAGTTGCAGCAGCTGCACTAGGTTGTGGTGCTTACTGGCTTTGGAGAAACTTAACGGATTAAAAGGCTCAACAATATATCAATTACTAAAATCAAAAGGGTGGCTTTTACCACCCTTTTAAACTATCTTTAACTTAATTTATTAGATCACCAGTCCCAATCAAAAGACTCAAACCTTTTGGGGTTTTGGGCAGTGTAGCGGACTGTATGTTGAATATTTGTATGCCCCAGATACGCTTGAATATCCCTGGTTGGGCGTTGTTGGTCAGCCAAGTAATAGCCGCAACTGTGGCGCATCATGTGCGGATGTACCTTAATCGGCAGGTCTGCTGCATCTGCGGCACGAGAAACAATCTTCTGAATCGCTGCCACGGTCAAAGACTTACCGCGCTCATTCACAAACACGTAGTAACTCCCGTGGTCTTTATACCGCTCCCTTAAAATCTTCAGTGCTGAGATTTCATCATTTTGTAACGGATGATTGCCGCTCAAACTCCCCTTCAGACGGTTAATATAAATGATGTCCCTGTCAAACATAATCGCATCCCACTTGAGACGGCAAGCCTCCCCTGCCCTCAAACCGTGGCGAAACATCAACAGTAACAGACAGTAATCGCGCTGTTTGTGCCTGCCCCTGTTGCCTGCTGCCTCTATTAGTACCTTAACCTCCTCTATGGTCAGATACTCCCGGCTCCGATACTCTTCATTCTTCTTTCTCTCCAACATTCGCCACCAACACCCTAACTGTCTGTAAAAGGGTCTTTTTATAGACAGTTTAACTCGCTACGATCCCCATTCTTTCGTTTACCATTACCCAACTGAACCGCAGCTTATCAATCACTCGGAATCACCACAGCCTGAAAACCCTATGATTGCGTGTGATTCATCATATCTGCTTATACGAAGAGCGCTATAACCATCATCAGGTATGATCCGCTCTAGGCTTGGTAGTCAATCTATTCCCCTACCAATGCCAATGCGTGATTGATCACGCGGTCAGATAAATACATTCCACACTGGCGCAATTGTTCTAAAACTGGACGTGCAGCCGGAATTACCCCTCGTTGTTTAGCAGTAATAACGATGCCTAATGTTCCCCGTACCGGAATTCCCAAGGTGGCAGCACAACGACGGGCCGCTAAATCATCTAGAATTACTTCTGTACCTGGATTTACATAGCCCCAGGTTAGTACGGCGGACTCACCTAGACCCAAATCCCAGCTTTGAATCACATTCGGGACTGGTGGTGTTTCTTGTACAACCAACCAATCAGTATTGTTGAGCGCCACTGCTGTTACGTCTGCTGACCCATACGCCTGAATTTCTGTGGCTACAGCATCGGGAACAATAACCGATGAACTAATGACCTGTAATAAATCGAGAAACCCACCTTTAGTCAAAAAAATTAGTGGCGATGTGTTAATAGCAGGCAGTTCAGCCACGGTTCAACTCGCTCTGCAAATCATCCTCGTCAACAGCGAAGACATCCACTTGTTCACGGGCTAGGACAGCTAGAAAGTCTCGGCGGTTTAGCCCAGCAACCGAGGCTGCTTTCTCCATCGAGATTTCCTGTTTCTGATACCAGTAGATAGCAGCAGCGAGGCGCATATCACGCACAAACTCTTCTGGAGAAAGGCGACGGGCGCTAAATACTTCTTCTGGCAGGTTAATCGTGACATTAGACATGATTTCTGTCCTAAATTGCTGCATTAATAATATCAACCATTTCTTTTTAAAAGCGATCGCTGCCCCGGTGCGCTTGTTGTGCTACCACCAACCACGATTGAGATAACACCCGCTCTATGTCTGGGTTTAGGCGAGAGTGACTTACTTGGGTAAGTTGCTTTAGGTTACTAATAATCTACAAGTATATTAAAGCAAGCAACTTATTTAAATAATTACCTGACTGTAGCTTAAATTATTTGCTGCTGTAATTTACTTAATTGATAATAGCTCTTAGCTGCTTGCCTTATTCAATCTAGTTCAGATACCCCTTGCTATTTAGAAATTTAGAGTCAGATACTTTTAAATTTTAGTGACTTACTTTAGTTTTCTTAACCTTATGCAGTAAGCTGCCAACGTGTATTAGTAAAATACTATTAACACAGCAGTATATGACAATAATATTGTTTTAAATTTAACGTAATTGACTTTAAATTACCAATATAGAACAAGCAGTATATGGCAACTAAAGACTGGTTAGATAACCACGCTAAAGTGACGACATACCTTGACTTCAGCCTCTACGCTAGCTTAGAGAAGTGGATGAAAACACACAAAATAAAGAAAGCGTCTCAAGCTCTCACAATTATACTTGAGCATTATTTAGAGGGCAATATTCCCATTGAAGTGATGCCAGAGAACCTTGAACAAGAGGTAAAGCAGCTTAAGGTTAAAACCACCGAAATCGATGGTCTAGAGGCAGCCGTAGCCGAGCAGCAAAGAGAATTCAATGATGAGATTAACTCCCTCAGAACAGAAATCGACGGACTACGGCAAGCCTTAATAAACGCGGGGTTATCATCTCTCAGAGAGAGGGTAGAGGACATCCCCAGAGGCAAAATCAAATTCTCCCATTCTGATCATGATGCTAAACAAGGGCTAACCAAGACAGACCTGTGTGAGCGGATAAACATCAACGGCAGTCAAATCAATCAATGGGCAACAATGCTCAACCTTGACCCTGATGAGTACCTGTATGAGTTGACTGGGTGGAAGAAGCCCCTTAATGCTCGGCGGTACTTCCCGGTATTGGGGGACGAGCAAAAGCAAGCAGTGAAAATTAGTTAGTAGAAGGCGATCGCCAAGCGTCAGTCAACCGAACGGTGGCTGGGTCTCACCCGTGACAGGTTAAGAAAAAGTACATTTTGTCAATCAGCTAAAATACTCAAAAAGCTGTTAATAAAAATGATAATCGTAGTAGGGGTGGGGAAAGAGGCGAGCGTCGCTCGCCATTTGTATCCATGTCAACAACTGATGTGAAACGTTTCAAAATTCCGGTTGCTCACCTTGTACGTAGTTGTGGTTTTGACATTCATATTTTCAGGTGCAATATCTGAGTTAAGCACAATGGACGAACAATCAATCGCCGTAAAGGTTTGGAGTTTCGCACCTGGAACTAGTCGAAACACCAGGAAGTAAATAACTAGTGTAAATTATTTTAGTAATAATACTGTGGGTTTTTGAATTAATTAGTTATTAAATTTATACAACAAATACAGAGATTACCGGGTCTTTAATTATGGAAAATAATGAAATGAAATCCCCAGGTATTGGTGAATTTTACGTTTTCCCAATAAAAATAGTAGCGGAAAGTGCGAAAACAACAGGTATTGGCGGAAGTGTACCTGATGAAATTATTAACGCCGCAGATAAAGTTGGAGAGTTTATAAGTGACAACCCCGTAACCAACACAATAAAGGATGGAGTCGATATTTATGTTGAGGGAGTATCTTCGGTAGCAAATTTTGTGGATGATATCACACCATCTTTCATTAAGAAAATATTTTAGTATTTGATTCCAACTTTTGCTTATTACCGCGTGCGAGTAGCATTGGAACCAAAATGTACGCTAACGACTAATTCCTGTGATAACGATAAAATTTCTACCTTCTTCAATGCCTCATTCTCACCGAGAATTTAGGCTTTGAGCGTATTTTTCCTGTGATAATAATCTTTATTACAGGAATAGACAGATTTGAGGGCGACGGCTCAAACTCAATTACAGTCAGCATCTTGGGCTTAACGTACATTCCTGTTCCTTTGCTACCAGAACCCCGTATAAGGGTTTCAGGCTTTTGGTGTCTGCTGTGTCTGGAGTTGATGTCTGCCAAAAAGTTCTGTCTGGTTGTCTGTCTACTTCTGTCCCTTGTTCCATAAGGATTCTGTCTAATTCTGTCCACTCTGTCCGTCTGTCCAATTTTCAGTGATTTCGATAGTCGAGGCATCTAGCCAGACGGCCAGACTGTTTTCTACCAATTCATTAAACAGTCGCTTCAATTCCTCAGAACTGAACCGTTGACCTTTAACTTTAAAGTTGGGCTGTATCTCCTGTATGACTGCCGATGTTCTTCCTGTGCGCTGGAGGAATTGCAGCAATGATTGGGCAAATGGTGTTAGTGATTGGGTTGGACTAGAGTCAGATGAAGGCTTATCTAAATTAAATTCCAGTTGCCAGATGCGCTCGGCTGTTTCGGTGTCGCTTGAAAGTTTTGGCTCTACCTTTTTGGTATTGCTTTGAGCGTCGCTTGTTACAGATTCATCAAGCCGAAAATCAATTCGCTTGTGGTCAAGTTTAGGCAGTTCAATATCAATCCATTGCCCATGCCCAGGTAGCTTAATCCTACCTCTCCCACTGGCTTTTGCCTCTGTGGTGATTGGGTCAATAGTTGCGATTAGTTCTACTTCTAACAGTGCCGCATCCCGAAGTTTTGATAATCCTTTGGCTTTAGCTAAGATTTCCATTGTGCGGTCGTGAGCTACGAACAAAGGAATCATTAATTGTTTACGAGATTCAGTCATGGCACAGCGAAACCATTTACCAATAAAATCAGGGTCAGGCTTCCACTTATCTTCATCACAATTCTGTGGCATTGGCTCAACTATGTTATCTGTCCATGTCGTAAATTCTTCACAGATAACTGATAGCATCTTGCCGCTATTTCTTAACCGTTCTGTCCACTGTTCTTCAGTCAGCCCGCTCTTGCGGTAATCTTCATAGCGCTGGCGCATTTCATCCATGTACCATTGCATGAAGTCGGCTATTTCTTTGTAGCCGGTAATCAGCCGCACACCTCGCCACTCGACCTGTGTGCCGTGCGGGTCAAGCGCTACGATGTTCCACCCAGCTTGTACTTTCTTCCAAATAATCTCTCTGGTAGTCCATGATTTACCTGCACCCATGCCACCAAATATTAAAGTGGGGTAGCCGATGGTGTTGTTAATCCAGCGATATTTGTCACTGTTTGCAATCGCTCCTGGCTCAGATCCAGTAACCTTGTCGTTGGGGTCAATCGTCCCTTGTAAAGTCTGGCTACCTTGCAGATAGGGCGTTTTCATCTCACGCAATTGCTTAATGTAATCTGCTTTCTGTTGCTCGGTCATCCCAGCCGTTTGCGCCTCAAAGATAGCCTCGGATGCCTCCATTTGCGTGACTTCAATCTCAGTGTGGGCGTAAATCTCGGCTTTTTGAATATCCACAGTGCGATCATTGGCGATTAGATCCAAGTCAGCTTGTAGTTGAACTTCTGCGATCGCAACATCTCGGTAACTATCTAACAACTCCGAACGTGCAGCCATCTCTGCTTTTGCCGCATCCCGTTTTTGGGCAATGTCTTCAAATACGGCTCTCTGCTTCTCCTCATACTGGCAATGGCGGAGCATCCACCCCGCAAGCGCAAACCCCAGGAATCCACCAAACGATTAAACTAAGCGAAACTCTCACGAGTCCCGCTCGTCTTCAGAACCGGACGTGAGACTTTCACCTCATCCGGCTCCTCAATGACTTGGCTCTTGCTATGAGTACCTCTACTACCATCGTTGGCAGTTTTACTGTCATGGCAGTGACGATGCAATGCTTGGAGGTTGCCGTATTTATCCTTTCCGCCAAGGGATTTGGGGATGATATGGTCAACTTCGATTAAATCGTCTTCCCTAAAGTACAATCCGCAGTGAGCGCACTTACCCTTTTGTTCTTTCAAAAGTTTTGCAACTCTCGTAGTCACTAGGGGGTGTTCTCCTCTTCTAGAACTCCAATATTTCAGGTTTCCATCAAATGGCGATGCTGTCCCCTTAACTTTGATATGTCTAACAATTGGCTTGCTAGCATGGCTGATTAAGGTTTCGGCTACAAGACCATCTCTAGTTACTGAGAATACCCAATTATTCCCGCCTACGGTATGCCAATACTTATTGGCTACCCATGACCCAGATTTACCTGGGTGGCGGCGATTTACCCATCTGGAAAGCTTTTGATACACTAGATTGTCAAGCTTCGAGAATGTTTCTTTGCTTACAACTGTCGAATAGTAGTTGACCCATCCCCTAATGACGGGGTTAAGTTTTGCTATTAGTGCAGCTTGTGGGGCTGATTTGTGAGCGTCGATAATTTCTGCGATTGCGTCGTAGTGTTTCTTAATCGCTTTCTTACTGGGTTTGATGAATGTCTTAAATCCTAGCTTTTTACCGTTGGATGACTTCCCTGAGTGGTTGTCATTTACCTCATACTGCCTGACGTTGAATCCGAGAAAATCAAACCCGGAGTCTTTATAGTCTTCTGATTCTTTTTCTGGGATTATCGGGTTTAGTAGAGTGTGACCAATTCTGGTCTTGCTAGGACTTAATTCTAGACCCATTTTTGCTAACCACTTTGTGACCAAATCTCTCATTTCGATGATTTGAGATTTTTTGTTGGCGAGGATTACAAAATCGTCGGCATATCTTATTAGGGATATTGACTTTTGATTTGGTGTCTTGTCACCCTTAAGGCTACGTGCGTAATCTGTGGTTACTTGCTCTAACCCATGTAGGGCTATATTAGCTAGTAGGGGAGAGATTACACCACCTTGGGGTGTACCCTCGTTAGTCAGGGAGAATTGCCCGTCATCTATTACACCGGATTCTAACCATGCTTTGATAAGTCTCCGCATTGTTGGAAATGTATTGATTTTGTTAAGCAATTCTTTGTGGTTGATTTTATCGAAGCATTTACTTATATCAGCATCTAGAACGTATTTGCTCTTTTGTTTGATGGCGATAAATATTGCTCCAATTGCATCGTGGGCGCTGCGTCCTGGTCGGAAACCGTAGCTATTTGGTTCAAACTTTGCTTCCCATTCTGGCTCTAAGGCTAGTTTGGCAAGGGCTTGAGTTGCCCTGTCTATCATTGTAGGTATCCCAAGTGGGCGCTTATCTCCGTTTGATTTGGGAATCCAAACTCGGCGGGTTGCACTAACTTTTTTGTTAATGTTTAAGCTGAGAACCAATTCAAGTCTAGCCTTGGGTGTGAGGGATTTAATACCGTCAACGCCTGCGGTTTTCTTGCCTTGGTTATCCTGGGTTACTTTGCGGACAGATATAGCCTTGGCTGACCAAGACCTCATCAGTGTTTTTTGGAGTCGCCGGACTACTTTAGTATCTCCACGTTGAGAGGCTTGGAAAATTCTCTTTTGAAGCTTATAAACGGTCTTTTCTAGCTTGCGCCAGTTTATCCCGTTCCATTCCACCATCTGATTGCTCAGTGTTTTAGACATTTTTACTTACTACTTAAGGTTTTCCTTCCAAATCATCGTGAGTACGTCAGCCTATCTTGACCATTACAGCCAAGCGTTCGCTTCTTACTCAATCTCGCTAATCAAGGCATCCGGTTAGCACCTACTCAGGTATTCGACCACCTGAGAGCGTTTGATTAGTTACTTCGTTCCGATTAATAATCCTGATATCTTTAGAGCGACACTCTTCACCGGGTTTCTTGGGGGTGCTTATTGGTCAATTTGGGAGTTGCCAATCCCTTATCCTTTGCCTTTTGGCGCAGCGTATCAGCCTGATTGCGCTGCATAAGCCTCACGATGATTCAAACGTATCTTTCTTTCGTACTCATGGATATCTTGCTCGACTCCTTACCAGGTTTAGGCTCCCAGTAAGAGCGCCTTTCATTCCCGCTTTACGGATTGAGGACTAGTCGCTACCGTAGGGAAAGGGCTTTCACCTCAGCACTTGAGGGGTAGGATTTACACCTACATTATTAATCAGTTGTCTAGGCTTGAACCTAGCAGTCAATCCCCTAGACCCATACAGGTACTAGTTTCTGACTAACGAATCGCACCCCGAAACGGTTTGTATGGGTTAGTCGCTTTGACTAAGCCGTTAACCCCCATAGCTGGGTTACGCACTACTTGGCGCGGCATTCCTTCTAACTGCCATTGCTCCCAATAAAAAGGAGTCATGCGAAAAGGACGGTTATCTTTGTCCTGACACACCAATGTTTTCAAAGGGGTTTTAATGCAGAAGTAGATCCGATCGCTGCTCGTTCCTTGCCATGCCATCGCCGCCGATCCAATACCCACAGTCAAACTAAGCCCAATTGCAACAGCTTTCTTGTCCATTGTTAGGCCACCAAACCACAACATTAAACCCGACTGTTGTGACTCGGATAACTGTTTATGTTTCTCGCTTAAATAATTCATTTCCCTCTCCTACCACCAAATAGAAAAAACATTAATATTACTAGAAATATGCCCACTCCTGCACCATCCATCCAACTTGAAGATTCAGCAGTTTTTGGCTTATAAACCGACTCAATAGAAGTCTTAACTGTACTAGTAGAAGTTCTCGATTCATTCCATTCACTAATCGGTTCGGAAAGCGCACACAATAACGCCAGTGATGCACTGCAACCAGTCATTAAATTAGTAACGAAATTATTGAACCCTTCACCTGTTGCAGTGGCAGTAAAATACAGGTGTGCAGTACCTACAGCTAGGAACATTCCAACGGGGTGAACTTGCAACAGATGAAAAGTAAAAATCACTGCACTGTTTAAACAACTACCAGCGACAATCTCACAAGCATTACCAGCACGTCTAAATGTTCTACCTCTGTTATTTTCTGGCAGTGGTGGTAACTGTTCGGGTTGTTGATGCTGCTTAGTTGATTGTGGTGTTTGTGCCAGCCCTTCATGCAAAAAAGGGCTGACGCTATGAGGATCTTCATTTCGTTTCCTTACTAGCATCAGCCTGTGTCCTTTTAACTAATAGTTATCTATCGCCCAACTTCTGCCACAAATTACCCAACATTGCACCCCAACCGCGAACTGTTCCTGTTGCAGAAACACTTGATGCTGGTGCATGATTTTGGGATTGAAACGGTATAACTTCCTGGGGTGTTTGGTTCGGTTCTAAAGCCCTGGAGCCATACCGCGCACGGGCTAAAAGTTGTTGACGTTTCTCTCTTAATCCTGTTGTGATTGCTTGCCTTTCGGCTTGCACAACTTGTCTATTTTCTATCCCACTTATCTTGTTTTCATGTCTCCACAATTCGGCTTGTAAATCGTGGTGCAATTGTGCTGCCACTTCTGCAAGTCCGTGCTTACGTTTTTGGTCAATTCGCAGAAGGTCTGCTCTATCTTGGGCATCTATCTTACTCAACTCTGAATCAAATTCCGAGTTGAGTTTGCGAATTTTGGCGATAGCACCCGCTACATGAGAGCCGTATTGTTTACGAAGTTCAGTCCAAGTTACCTGACCTTTTGTTAACTTCTCCATCGCCTCAAAGACCACCTTGGCATTGTCCAAAAATGGTTCTAATCGGTCACTCAACTCTTGGGCATTATTGGCGTAATCTGCGAACTTTTCGAGCTTATTTATATCAGAAAGATAGCCCAAAATATCAGACTCAAATCCTCCCCAAGATTGCGCTTTCTCATCAATGTGAGAACTATGACCAACTACCGGATTACGTATTGCAAAATCCATTGCTGAACCTCCTAATAAGGGATGTAGTCATAGTCGATATTGCTGGATGATTGAGGCAACTTATCCCAATACCCCATGTCATCAAATCGGCTATAAATTCTCGTCGCCAGTTGCCTTACGGGGTCGTCAAAATCTTCAGAAATTAAATCAAATCGGTTAGAGCCAAACGCCAATATATTTGCAATATCCGGGTCAATCCCATTACCCAAGAATTGACCAAATGCAGCAGAGTATGGATGGTCATCAATGGTTGAATGAGTTGCTAAGAATTCGGTTCCAGTGAAGGGTGGGTAATCTTCACTCTCGAATATTGGTGTAGAAAGTGCCTCAATATCCGCCTCAATCATTACTGCCCATTCTTCAGGATTTTCCGCTTTGAATTGCTCTAATCTAAGGGCGCGGTCAGTTAGCGGTGATTTGCCCCAATCGTGGGGATTTTTATAGTCTAGTGACATTTGTTAGAATCCCAAATGTGTGTACAAACGATGCACAGATGGGCGATTGCACTTACTTTGGTCGGTCGATGCAATCGCTTCATCATCAGTTTTCACAAAACTCAACAAGTTCAAAAACCTCCCTTTGCACTTGGTTTTGGCTTAGTTCAAAGCGTCTAGCTTTCGAGTCATTGAAAATGAAAGGGGCATTGACTCGACAATTAGACCGATGGCTGTAGCGCAGTTGTTGACCACGGAATTGGTACAGATGATTACGCTGTAAGGCTGTCGTTGAAAGCATAAGTTTGTCCCTCGACTTGGGAATATAACTCGATATTTAGGATGGCTTCGTGAATCTCGAAGAGTGCCTGAATTGCGTCACCGAGGCGGAGGTCATTTGACGTAGTGAATCGCTCTGATGCTTCCAGTCTCATGTACTCTGGTGTTGCCCTCAACATCCTCAAACTCTCTTCGTACCCTTTGAGCATTGCTAAAATTTGCTCTACAGTCAAAATTTGCTGCATATATATAAGCTCCAAAGAAACTAGGAATTGTGATGCAAGCTATTAAAAGAAGTGGGCGGATTTTGAAAGCAAGCCACTGATAATCAGACTCTAATTTGTCCCTATTATTGTTTGTTTTGGTTGACATACATTACTAAGCCCACAGTAAATAACCCAACTCCTAAAGGCGATATAACTGCTGCTACACCACCAATTAGGGAAAGGGTAGCCACACCGGAATAGAAACAAACTTCAGTTAGTAAGTGCATTTTTCTTTCCTTTGAAATGAAGTGCAAGAGAAATAGAAATCTGGCATCGGATAATGCCATCCTTGAAGCAATATCTAGGGATTTGCTGCTAGGTTCAGAATCTCTTGCAATGACTTTTGAGCAGTGCGCTGTTTCTGGGTTATTCCGCGTTGGGACAAAAAATCTTTGACGTTCACTCCTTTGATGGAATGAGCAGCAGTCACAAATTCGGCTGCAAACTGGTCTAAATAGCTTTCTAAGCCATCTCTGACAGTGTTGGAATGAATTTCTACAAAGTTGTCTACGACTGCTTGACCACTCAAATAAGCCAGAGTCGAAGCTATTTTCTCAATGGTCAGCACGTAATTACCAGCAAATTCTTGAAGGGCATTGACAGTACCATCAATAATCTGTTGCTGTTGTTCTATTGGTAAAGGACTCTCGCCATTCGGTGCGATCGCGGTTACTTCCCCCGTGTTTTGTTCAAGAGCCTTCTGCTTGAATGTGTTGGCTAGGGTTTCAAATTCTGCCAAAGTTATTTCCTTGAGGGTATCAAAATCATCGGGGTAAGCTTCAGTAAGGCTGAATCTGACAATCTCTTCAGCGACTCCCAAACGTTCGGCAGATTCTTTAATAGAAATCATCTCTGGCTTATTGGTTTTAGTGGAATTAGGACTCATGCAGCTGTACCTCTTTGAATTACTTGGGCGAACTGTGCTTGAAACTTGGCTTGACTGAATTCCTGGGGATACTTTTTGATGTAGTTCTTTACCCGTTCGACAGAACGCAGATTAGCCATCACTCGTCCAATGCGGGATAGAACCCAGCTTTGGTACGGGGATAACGGACAAGAGCGATCCGTACTGCCATCAGTTTTTACTGGGTAGGCTTGCCGATAGCCATCTATGCGGTAAAGAGCTATGCCGTCCCAACTGACCAAAGTTGAACGAGCAACGTTAAGAATTCTTGCGAGTTCAGATTTCGTAACATAACTTGAACAAAACAAACCAGGGGAATCTAAATCAAGTCCCCGTGAGGGATTTGATGTTTTCATACTTCATTTATTGATTAATGGTCAAACAGTAATTGATAGTCAATAACAAATGCTGACAAGTAATCAACAGGTATTGACAACTAACGGTAGCTTTGGAGTGTCCACACGCTAAAAGGATTGATTTATAAGGTTTTTCCTTACTCGGCAGACACGAATTGGTTAACGGCTGTTGTTGTTTCTCTGTCTTGTCTGTTATCATAACGTACATCGCGCAATCGCGCAATACGTGGTAGACGAAGATGCCGGAGGTGATGCGAGAATACTAGATATCGCGCAAAGAGAGAAAATGCCTAAGAAAATTCCAGAGGGAATGACTGAGCTAAGTGTCTATGTGGACAAGGATGTGAAACTGAAATTTAAAGTGGCCTGTACTAAGCAAGGTAAGCCTATGGGTGAAATAGTAAACACATTACTCAAGGATTGGCTTAAGACAAATGAGTAAAGACGCGATCGCAAAGGGGAAACTAACCTATCACTTAAGCTATGGCCAAACTAGTAAGATTTGATGGATTTATTAATTGGTATCTATATACGGATTTCTGGCTTTTTACTGACTGTTAGCCAAATGACAATATGTGCCTAGTGTTACTCAATGATATGCTGACTACCAAACAACTTCTTAACCCCGACAAACTCAATGACTTCTATTTATGGTCTTTAATCGCTGGAATTTGAGCCAATAAATGCCAAAAAGCCTGCGAGGTGCAAACTCACAGACTTTTACTCAAATTGTTCATTTGAATTTGGTACGTACATTGTGGCTTCGGTGTTAGTAGCACCTACCACACGTCCACCCCGCTAGAAAAGACAGAGTGTAAAACCCCCACTGGAGAAGAATCGAGTGGAGCCTTTCCTTAATTATAAATGTCTATTATTTATTTCCAACAGATTCCTAAGAAAAAAGTAACAGGCATGAAGGCTTTACCCAAACTACTTGACTCTTTTCCCTCTACCGCACAAGTTACGCCAACTGTTCTGTAGATAGAAGTTAACATTCAGTCTTTTCTTGGCGAGGGCACTGTAACCCCTGCCAGGAGAAGAAAATTGAAAAATCTATCAAGTGTTCTACCATCTGCTCAAAATCTACTGCCAGTAGAAAGCTTAAGTGAGTTTGCCAGCCGAATTGAGCGAGAATTTATTACCGGCTCTGCGATCGCAATTTCTCTGTACACTGATAACATCCGCATCGTCTCCGACATAGAAATTAGTGCTGGGGGGGATGTCTCAACCCCAATCCACGATGCACTGAACTGGAAATATACCAGATTTGGGCATCAAGCCAAACCCACACTCCACGCCGCAATATTTATTAACGAAGACGGTAGCCCCTGGCAAGGCAAACTAAGTAGACCCAGGACTGATGCTCAAAAAGACAAAGAGCAGAAATACGAAACCCCAATTGGCAACGGTTCACGGGCTTATCTCCCCACCGTCAACCGAGAAAATAGACGCTCAATAGCCAACCGCTACGGCGTAGAAGTCCCCCCTCCTGGCGAAAGTTTTTGGGACTGGCTAGAACTCCACCCAGAAATCCCAATCATCATTACAGAAGGCGGTAAAAAATCCTTATGCCTGTTGTCACAGGGGTATGTAGCCATTGCCCTTTACGGAATTAACGGCGGCTACCGCAGCAAGGATTTATTAGGCAACCAAGTCTTGCCCTATCTAATCCCAGATATAGCACGATTTGCTGTTAAGGGGAGAAAATTTACCCTCGCCTTTGACCAAGACACCAATACTCTAACCCAGAGACGGGTTAACGCTGCGACTTTCCGCTTTAGCCGATTATTGACTGCCGCCGGTTCAATAGTTGATATCGCCATCTGGGACGGTCAAAAAGGACTGTGTAAAGGCGTTGATGACCTGATAGTAAACGCTGGAGTGGCTGCGTGGTCAAACGCCTTAAACCAAGCCCTTTCAGTAGCACATTGGCAGTTGTGGCAACGTTTAGAAAATCGGTTAACTTACGAACCCTCATTAAAAGTGACCACAGCCGACTTATCCACCGAAGATATCAAAGACTTACCTGAGTCAGGAATTATTGGCATCAACTCAGGCAAAGGCACAGGTAAAACTAAGTTTATGGCCAAAACAACAGCGCATTCTCCGAAATTATTAGCACCGAGTCACAGAATAGCGCTCGTACAGAATTTATGTGCCAGGGCAGATTTAGATTACCGAGGCGACTTAGATAAAGTCAACGGCAATTTTATCAAAGGAGCAGCTTACAGCTTCCGAATTGGTTTCTGTGTTGATTCGCTGCTAGCCATCGACCCGAAAAAATTTGCTGGCTGTGACTTAATCATTGATGAAATTGTCCAAGTAGTTCGTCACTTATTAACTTCTAGTACTTGTGATAAAGACGGCAAACGTCCCGCATTACTAGCGAGATTTGCAGAATTAATTAGAGTCGCTCGGAGAATAATTGTTGCTGATGCTGATTTAAACAACCCAACCCTAAATTACATCTGGGAACTCCGAGAAAACCCAGATCCAATCTACTTAATTTACAACGACTATCAACCCAAACCCTACCACATAACATTTATTCAAGCCAAAGATAAATCAGCTGTAATCAACGAGTTAATCCAAAATGCACAAAACATCTTGCCAGGTAAGGCGCTATATGTCACCACAGATAGCAAAGCCACCAGCAAGACAACAGCGCGACTCCTACAAAAAGAAATTCCTGGTATTAGAATCCTGCTGGTTAACTCAGAAACCAGTGGCAATCCTGATGAAAAAAGGTTTCTAAAAAATCCTGACGCTGTGATTGCCGAAGGATTGTATGACGTAATTATTTGCTCTCCCACAGTCGCCACCGGAGTCAGCATAGAAATTCCAGATTTCATCGAGAAAGTCTATGGAATTTTCACCGGCGCATCATCCACCGACGCTGATATGTCCCAATCCTTAATTCGCGTGCGAGACAACGTAGACCGCATAGTTTGGTGTGCCAAACGTGGGACAAATTACTGTAAAGTTTCTCGCTCCAGTAATTATCTAGAAATTAAAGCCCAATTACAACAGAGAACAGATGCCACTGTTAGTTTAGTCCGCTCCAACCTCAGACCAGATATTGTTGAAGGTATTGCTAATTTCGATTGGCAATCAAACCCTCATGTTAATTTGTATGCCCGAATTAGTGCCGAGCAGAATTATTCGATGATGAATCTTTCTGATGCACTGCTAATTCGACTAAGACATGAAGGGCATCAGATTACAATTGATAATCGAGAATCGGATAAAGCAGTCAAACTGTTATTAAAGTCAGCCAAAGACGAAATCAAACAAGTTGAAGCCAAAGACATAGTAGCCGCCGCAGATTTAACTTACCCAGAAATTGCCCTCTTGGAATCCCTTGAAGCAGTTTCACCACAAGATGCACTAGCAATTAGAAAATATTATCTGAAAGATTTCTACTGTGTAGACAAGCTAACTCTAGAACATGTACTTTGGGACAAAGAAGGCCGACGACGTGGGGAACTGCTCAACTTAGAAGCGCAACTTTATCCCGAATTAGGAGTTGACAGAACAGCCAAATCATTAGAGAAACAAGCTAATTGGAATCAAGCTGTTTGCCCGTGGGATATTTCTGGTACAGCACTGCGGCGCTCTATGCGAGAAGCATTTGGATTAAATGACTTTTTAGATCCAAATAAAGAATGGACTAAGGCTGACCTCAAACCCTACGCCGACAAGATTCGTCTCTATGCCCCAGAAATATTACACCATCTCAACCGCACCATCAGCGACAAAATGAGTGATGTTCAGGTTGTGCATCAGATGTTATCGCAGTTGGGAATCAAAGCGGCTTTTCGCTGGTCGAGGTTTGAGCCGGGGTTTGAGAGGCAAAAAATTAAAGTCTACCGACTGGAAGCTGAAACTTGGTCTAACCTGATGTCCATATTAGCTAAACGTGCCGAACGACGTGAAAGGCTGAACAATCTTGGAGAGTCTGATGGATCAGCTATGTCTTTTAATACTCAAAATCATCTAGGAGATCCAAATCAACATCATGCCAAATCACTTGCAGAGAAACTAATTGGACATTTTGTGACAGTTCAGGGAGATGATAACCAGTTCTTGGTACAGAGTTTGGCATTAAACCTCTTGCTCCGATGCAGGAACTTGTCCAACAATGCTGTCGTTTTGTTGCCCATCTCTGTGATGACACCAGTGGATAGGGCATGAAATTGACAAAAGTAATATCGTTTTAACCTGTCATGAATCAGGTCTGGCTGCCTTATCATTGCTATAAGTCAATACAGTTTAGTTAGGGCTAAAACTCTTTGCCAAAGTCAATTTTTTTAACGAACCGCAAAGGACGCAAAGAGAAGAAAGAAATGCTTAACTGAACCGTATTGTGCTATAAGTATTTGGTCAAAAGCTTTGATGAGGACGGTTCTGAAAAATATGGTGGATGGGTTAAGTGATGTTTGGGTAAGAGTTGGGGAGTACCAAGCAAGTCATCAATTATTAAGGCTGTTTTATGTGTAATAAACCTATTGTAGAACTGGTAAAGGGCGCTTTTCTATCCTGGCTATGGGAAATACTAGGCATTTCTTCATGTTCACCACATTGGTTACAGTTTTCTATTGTTAGTGTATATTACATAATTCTTTACGCTTTTGCAGCTATTGGAGCAGTTATACCCTACTTTTTTGACACAAATAAAAGTAAGGAAGATGGCGTATTAATTAAACGATTACAAAAACTATATCCCAATAAAACAGAACCATTTTATGCTTTGGTTGAACTGATGATAACTGTGTTTATTGGAGGCTTCGTAGGAATAATTTTAATTCAACCTACTACACCTCAACAAGCTTTTGCTTCTGGTTTAGGCTGGTTCGCAACAATAACAAGTTCTTTCGGTAGTAAAAATGAGGAAAAATGACTAATACTCTTGGACTTGTATTGACGCTCATAACAGTTATTATCCTTTTTATTTGGCTTTATTTACTTTCTCGAATTATTCTTGATCTAAAGACAGTGGACGACAAGAAAAGTGCAACTTTATTGAAAAGAAGAATTAGATATTTTTGGAGCATGACTATTCTGGTAATAGTAGTATTTTTCTTTCTTTGGTTTTTTGCTACTCGCTACTCTCTAACTTTTGATAAAAATGAAGGGATTATATTATTTAAAGTTGCACCTAATGCAGATTTCAGTGACCAAAATTTATCCAATGAAGATTTCAGATTTGCTATTTTGACATCTGCAAATTTTCAGAATGCAAAGCTTATTAACAGTAAGTTTAAAAAGGCTAACCTAAGTGGATCTCACCTTGAAGGGGCTATTCTTAAAGGAGCTAATTTTGAAGAGGCTAACCTGAGTGGATCTCACCTTGAAGGGGCTATTCTTAAAGGAGCTAATTTTGAAAAGGCTAACCTGAGTGGATCTCATCTTGAACGGGCTGTTTTTGAAGGGGCTGTTTTTGAAGGAGCTAATCTTCAAGGAGTTAATCTTCAAGGAGTTAATCTTCAAGGAGTTAATCTTCAAGGAGCTAACCTTCAAGGAGCTAATCTTCAAGGAGCTAATCTTCAAGGAATTAATCTTCAAGGAGCTAATCTTCAAGGAATTAATCTTCAAAGAGCTAATTTTCAAGGAGTTAATTTTCAAGGAGTTAATCTTCAAGGAATTAATCTTCAAGGAGCTAATCTTCAAGGAAGTTCACTCACGACAGAAAACTTAAATTTGACATCAACTCTATGTAATACGATTTTACCTAACGGAGAGACTTCTTATCGCAATTGTCCTAACTTAAAATATACTGTTGGTGTATATGGACTATTAAATACGACTAACGCCGAAAAATTCATTCAGGTGCAAAATTTTCTCAGAGAACAAGGATATAGTGTTAGAGGAACTTTATTGGAAGAGCGTCCTGTTTGGTTGTCTTACAACTCGAAAGTTTTTTACTATAGTTCTAAGTCAAAAGGCATAGCAAACGAAATTAAACAGAAGGTATCAGCTATTGTCCATCAAAATATAGAATCTCAACAAAATGATCCGGACTCTTCAGTTGGAGTTCCTCGCGGGCAAGAAGAATTTTTCATTTATGTACACATCATTTAATTTATTTTAATTTCAGACGTACTTTTATAGCTAATTGTACTGAAACTACACGGATAACTATTCAAGAGCCAATGTTGGCAAGATGTTTGCGCTTCAGCATCGGTATAGCTCATCTATGGCAAGAGATTTTGGTTATTAAGTCGATGTATCCGTTCTAGCAGACGGGGTTGCTTGATTATTGTGCTGTTGATTGACAAGAGAAAGATTTTTTCTCTTACCACTATGCTGCACCCAATCAACCCAAATTGAACCCTCCCCTTGTTCGCTCGACTGCGGCGCTCGAAACTTTGTCCGCTCACCAGCACCCAACTGCTAAAAAATTTATTCAGATTCAAAGTCGAGAAGAACAGCATCGGCCTGAAACATTTCGTCTCTAGCTTTTAAACCAATATCTCGACGGATATTGTCTAGAATTTCTAGACCTGTGCGTTGGCTGTTGGGGTAGGGAGTCCAGATGGCGTTGACTGTAATTTGAGTACCGACTAAGAATGTGTTGACTGCGCCGATAAAATACTCACCATCGTCATAATCTAAGCGAACAAGGTAAACACGAGTTTTGCCAGCATAGTGAGCATTTTTAATGTCAAAGGCGGTTTGATAATCGGGATGTGATTCAGTCAAGTAGGTGATTTTAGGTTTGTTGGGATGATTAAATCCTTCGGATTTACCCAAATTGGGGTCTGGCTTTTTAAATCCTTTGGATTTACCCCAATTGGGGTCTGACTTCTTGCGCCTTTTAGCTTCTCCCATATTGATTCCTATTATGTGGCTAACTTGACCCGATCAAAGACTAAAACTAGGATGCCATTGTTTCTATGTTGTTGCTGCCTGGGCTGCAAGTAGTTGTTTCTTGCTCTTACTCTTCCTATTGTTTACAGGTGTTTCTTCAGTTTCGCTGCTGTCAACAACTGCTTGCTGATTTTCAGTAGTCTTATTCTCTGATGTACTACTGTCACTGTTTGATGATGCTTGATGACGGCGACGGCTGCTTTTCTTCAACTCACCGATTAAATATTTAATTCTGCTACCGCTCAAATTGATGCCCAGATCCTTCAGCATCTCTGAAACTTCATCATAACTGTAGCCATACTTATCAGAGGTCAGTTTTTCAATATATCTCCTCATCTGACGAACTGCGTCTCTGTCCGATACATCCTCTCGCTCTTTCGGCTTCTGTTCTTTCAGCAGATTGATGGCCTTATCAATCTTCTGTTTCGTAATTATTTCTGAATTCTGATGTTCACTCATGGTTATCTCGTGAATCCCGATTAACTGATAATTATCGGCTATTTGAAATAATTTGATTCAAAATCCTAAAAAAAATTGACTATTGCGGCTACGCCGAATTACCTCTTCGCATCACGGCTACGCCTTATATTTTTAGTGTGGTAGCTTCGCTGGTCTTCTTATTCAAGCTAATGCTAAAAAATCTGACTATTACAGCTACGCTGAATCAGAGAATTTTACTTAAAACAGCTACGCTGAATTATTTTTTAGTATTGCGGCTACGCCGGACTATTATATTGTGTGGCAGCTTCGCTGAATCAGAGAATTTTAATATAGCAAGCTACACCGTTTTTATCTCCTCTATGGTGGCTACGCCGAACCAGAATTTATCTCCTGCTTGATTATCTCAAATTCCGGCTACGCCGTTGCTATCCTCCTCTGTAGGTTGTAGGATATTCAGCAGCACGGCTACGCCGAAAGTACTCTCGCCCTCAGCCTCCTGCTGTTCCCTCCGTATATACGTAGCACTTGATACCTCGCCCACCACCATATTTGGGCTAGAAGCCAGCCATGCCTTAAAGCTAACGCTTTACCTCGCTGCGCTCGGACGGCGGCTGGTTCAAGGGGGCGCACCCCCTTAAAAAACCCCGCGCTCATTTTGCCCCCAAATCCTTGATTATGGCTAATCGCAAGCAGTCAAAAGCAGTCGTTAGAAAACATCTCTTTTCACTTAGATTGAGTGATATTGAGTTGGATTTACTGCGAATAAAATCAATTGACGCGGGAATGTCAGCAAGTGAACTAATGAGACGTAATGGATTGTTGCGACCACTGCCCAAACGACTGAGTAAAATTAGCGTACAAACATATTGGGAATTAGGACAAATCGGCAACAACTTAAACCAACTCGTTAAAGCCACAAACATAGCGATAAAAATGGGGCGTACTCCACCAGCCAACCCAGAACTTTTACAAGAAATTTTAGAAGTTCTGCATCAGTGCAGACGAGACATTGCCTCGGATGATGTTGATGATGAAGATTCGGAAGAGGAAGACGAAGAGGATGATTGGGAAGCAGACTAAGGGGAGAGGTTTTCGCAAGTTGTTGGATTATTTAGAATCACGCGAAGATGACAAACTAATCGGCGGCAACATGAGCGGGAGAAATGCCCGTGAATTGGCGCGAGAGTTTAAGCTGTCGAGACAACTGAATTCAGATGCAGACCGAGTTGTTTACCATGTCTCACTGTCAGCAGCTAAGGGTGACAATTTAGATGATGAAAGGTGGCGCGAAGTTGGCGATCGCTACATGAAAGAGATGGGTTTTGATGCCAATCAGTTTGTCATCTTTCGCCACCATAATACCGATGATGACCATATCCACATTGCCGCCAGCCGCATCAGGATGGATACAGGGCTAGTAGTGCATGATTCCTGGGATTATGTACGCTCTGAGAAAGTGCTGCGACAAATTGAAATTGACTATGATTTGGTGCAAGTTCAGGGCAGTAGAGAGAAGCTTCAACGCACACCCAGCACTGGACAAATCAGGCGCATAAGGCGAGAGCAGGAAGAATATGAACTAGGTAAACTTGAGCGGCCACCAGGACGCACTATTAAAGAGGAACTTCAGCAAACAATTGATAGGGCATCTGTTGATTCTCCCCAAATGCCAACGCTGATCATGCGATTACAGTTAGCTGGTGTCAGCGTGAGAACAGGATTCACTAGGAATGGTAAGTCTAAAGGAATTTCTTATGAAAAAGATGGGCAGGCTTTCAGTGGTACACAATTAGGTGCAGCTTACACATGGCCAGGTTTGCAAAAACATCTTGGCGTTGACTACCGACCAGAACGTGATGATGAACCTATCCATGAATTGCTGCTCAAACCTGCTAAACCACTTCCAGTTGAGCAGTTAGAAAAACTCTTTCAAGAAATTGAACACAAACAACAGCCTCAGTTCACTCCACCACCAGAGGATAAAGTTGTTTGGCAAGTATTACACAAGTACTTAAGCGAGA
>NZ_JAVRCK010000081.1:32289-42325 GCF_034530815.1 Nostoc sp. DedSLP03 | reverse complement strand
TGACTCTATTACATCCCTACCTCACTTTAAAAGATGTTGGTAATGACAAGCCTTTTGAAGGGGGGATCTAAATTGCAATATTCACATCAACAACCCATTCCCGCCGGAACTCCTTGTTGGTGGCGCATCTCTTTATTAGATGACACTCTATTTGGCAAACTTACCCAACTCTGGCTAAATCTTAATCCCAATCGCCCTTGGCATCTTGGCCCGACTGATTTGTATATTACCAGCATTCAAGGTACACCCCAATCTATTCAACCTTGGGCGAATGCCAGTACTTACGCTCAATTATACGAAGAAGCTAGCGATCGCAATTCTTCCATTAACCTTAGCTTTTCCACGCCTACCGCCTTTCGTCAAGGACAGTATGATACTACTCTTCCTACCAGAGAATCTGTTTTCAATTCTTTACTTTCGCGGTGGAATAAATACAGTGGCATAGAATTTACTCAGATTGCGATCGAGTCAATCTTTCCTTCATTTGTCAATATTCACACAGAAATATTAGCTGATTCTCGCAGCAAATTCATTGGCATTATTGGCGAAGTTAACTACAAGATTTTGGGAGAAATTGAACCCATCAAAATTAAGCAAATTAATGCTTTAGCTGATTTTGCTTTGTATAGCGGTGTCGGGAGAAAAACAACAATGGGCATGGGAATGACGCGGCGGCTATATTCTCCCTAATTTCAATAATCATTTAAAAACCATCTAAGTTATGAATCAAACTGAATATATTTCCATTGCGGCATTGAATCAATACGCCTATTGTCCGCATCGTTGCGGACAGTAAAAATGCTACAATTCTTAAATGTCAGTTATCTAAAAAACTGACTTCCATGTTTTGAGCATTAAGTGAGCATTATGGTAAACACTGGCAAAACTTCAACAGGCAAAACCTCCAAAGGCAAAGTATCAATCTACGTAGAGAAAAGCAGAATTAAAGCTAGGCTACCAAGGCAGTATTTTGGCGGAGAGCAGCCACGGATAGCACTAGGGATGGACGCTAATGATGCGAATATGGCTAGGGCGCAAAGACTAGCTGAGAGAATGACACTTGACTTACAGGATGGATGCTTTGACGAGACTTTAGCTAAGTACGGCATCATTGCTGATTTGAAACTTAAAGGTAGTGCTGTAACTTCTGATGACCAGCTACCGCCTAAACCCGAACTGTCTTTAATGGAAGTTTGGGATATGTACTGTAATTTCAGAAGAGAAAGCCTCAGTGAGACTGTATTCCAATTAAAGTTTAGGGGGGAATATTTACGCGCTATTCAGAAAGCACTTGGAAAGGTTGGTGAGTCACCACTAGATATACGCAATTGGTTATTGAACAATTACAGTCATTCAACAGTAAAACGAGTTTTGTCTTGTTTGTCAGAAGCTTATCAGTTAGCTATTAGACAAAAGCTAGTCCACCAGAATCTTTTTGATGGGATGGCAGAAGATATTAATACCAAGAAGAAAACCGAACGGATTATCGACCAAAGTAAAGAGATAGAAAGTGACGATGACGTGCTAGACCAAAGTAAAGCTTTTTCCTGGGATGAGGCACAAGAAATTCTAAAATACATTCAAGATGAGAGTAACAGGGTTAAGCACTATTACCCTCTCATTAAATTTAAATTTCTTACTGGATGTAGGACGGGAGAAGCGATTGCCCTTTGGTGGATAGATATTGAATGGGACAGAGAGAGAATACTGCTAAGAAGAAACTACAACAATCGCTTAAAGATTTACAAATCCACCAAGAATGATACAGTACGTATGTTTCCTATGCCTAAAGATGGTGAATTATGGCAACTACTTAAGTCGATACCACAAGGTAAATCAAACGAAAACTTATTCAAGAATAAAGTAGGTAAGCCCATAAATAGCGACTCACTACAACGCGTATGGCATGGGTATGAAGCATCAAGAAATAAAGGGATTATACCTGAATTAATCAAACAGGGTAAGGTAAAAAAATATCTACCTTGCTACAATACGCGTCACACATTTATTACTCATCAAATATTTGACTTAGGCAGAGACGCGGCAATAGTTAACGCATGGTGCGAACACAGTGAGGAGATGTCGAGAAAACATTACAGGGATATTGAAAAATACGCAATTCAGATAAATCCTGAAATATCGGTCAACAATCAACAATCGGAACTCGACTTACTTAAGGAACAGCTACGCAAGCAACAAGAATTAATCGACAAATTACTGCAAGACAAGTAATAAAACCCACCTACAAAAACAAATACCCCAAGGTAGCATCTCACTATCCTGGGGTATTATTCTGAAGTGACATGTCTGATGACATATTTTCATGTCAGTTTTAATGACATGTTTGAATGTCACTCTTGAACAAGGTGTCAGCTATCAGGAAAGGCAGCAGAGGGAACAGACGTTATCACCCTTGCTCTCTTGGTTATTCTAAGTTCGTCCACCTTCCCGTTGATGGAAGCACCTGCCCCAGATAACGGGTCACCTCCTACGGTAAAGGTGTTTGTATTCGGGAAGTTAGTAGCACCAGTATAGGAACCCAATAAGATACCGTCTTTGTATAACTTTAAAGTATTGCCTTCCCTGGTGACGGCGATATAGTACCACGTATTAGTAGACATGCCATGTGGTTGGTCAATGTAGACAGAGTACCAACCCGTTATTCTGATATTCGTTGAGTTGGCATCAAGATTGAATGTACTGTCACTGTTTGTGACGCTACGTGCTATTAGTGCCTTGAAACTTGATAGTGATGAGAATTTAACGAAAAATTCAATAGTGAAATCTTTTCCTGTTGAGAAATCAAAATCAATATGATTGGGTAGTGACATATAGTCTCCACTACCATCAAAGGAGAGACACCCATTACCATACTTTTTATCGGACGTGATAATCTGAGCGTCACCGTTTAAGGTCAATGTTTTACCTTTGACGTCCGTTAGGTTGTCAAGGTGTGCCAATAGCGCTACATCGCTGTTGGCGGATGTTTTGTGCAGGGGAGTTTACCGATAATCAATACACAATTGAAGGCACAACATTACACGATCGCGTCCACACCACAAGCGATATACAGCGAGGAGAAACTTGGCAGATTCGGGCAATTTGGCTCAAGTCTGAGCAATACAAACTCCTCGGCAAATCTGATTTAATTGAAGGCGAATTAGGTGAAATTCATCCAGTGGAATATAAACGAGGACGCAAGGGCGAATGGGATAACGATGAGTTGCAAGTTTGCGCCCAAGCCTTATGTTTAGAAGAAATGACAGGACAATCTGTAACTACTGGATATATCTATTATGCCCACTCCCATCAACGGCAATTAGTAGAGATTAATGCAGAGTTACGGCAAAGTGCGATCGCTACTATTGAATCTGTCACAAATCTCCTAGAAACAGGAGCAATGCCAAAACCAGTTTACAGCAAACGCTGCCAAGGATGCAGCCTTTATTCGCAATGTTTGCCCAAAGCAACTGATAAAGTCAAAAGTTATCAAGAAGTTAATTTTTGAAAATTATCTTGGATCATAAAATTTCCTACTACATCCACATACATAACTGATGCGAATTTCTCTAAAGTTTGCTTAGGTGGACTTTGTTTGTGTCTGATTTTTCATTTATACGACAAATTTAAAGTCCTTTGACCTGCATCTTTATTACATTGACCTGCATGTTTGTTGCATTGACTTGTACCTTTGTTGTATTGACTTGCACCTTTGTTGTATCGACCTGCATCTTTGATGTATCAAGCTGCACCTTTGTTGTATTGACTTGCACCTTTGTTATATCGACCTGCATCTTTGATGTATTAAGCTGCATTTTTGTTGCATCGACTTGAGTTTGACAATTTTTAATTAATTAAGGATGAAATCATGGGAACACTTTACGTAACACAAGCCGATGCTTTTATCGGTAAAGTTGACGAACGTCTCACTGTCAAAGCTGAACAAAAAACAATCTTGGATATCCCTTTAATTAAAATAGAGGGAATTGTAGTACTAGGACGGGCTACTATTTCTCCCGCCGTCGTCAGTGAACTTTTAGAACGTCACATTTGTTTAACATTTCTCACACAAAACGGACGATATTTAGGGCGTTTAGAACCAGAAGCTACTAAAAATATCTTTGTTCGTAAAGCCCAATGGCAAGCTGTGGGAGAATCAGAACCAGCAATACATTTAGTTAGAGGATTTGTGCGGGGTAAATTGAAAAATTACCGTCATAGCTTACTTCGCACTCAACGAGAACATCTTGATACTGACCTGAATAATAACATCACTCGATTAGAAAACGCGATCGCACCAATCGAAAACACTAACAATATTGATTCTCTCAGAGGCTTAGAAGGTGCTGGTAGTGCAGCCTATTTTGGTTGTTTTCAACAGCTAATCAAAACCTCAGAATTTATATTTGAAGCCAGACGCCGCCGCCCACCAACCGATCCAGTTAATGCGTTATTGAGTTTTGGGTATTCATTGCTACGTCATGATGTGCAAAGTGCTTTAAATATTGTTGGTTTCGATCCTTATCTAGGATACTTACACGTTGAGCGTTATGGTAGACCTTCCCTAGCTTTGGACTTGATGGAAGAATTTCGTCCTTTAATAGTGGATGCTGTAGTTTTGTCGCTGATTAACAAGCGATCGCTAACCTTAACTGACTTTACCACCGAACCGCTCAGTGGTGCTGTGTCTTTAACCAAAGAAGGACTACATACATTTCTTCGCGCCTACCAACAAAAGAAACTATCGAGTTTCAAACATCCAGTCATGGGCAACAAATGCACCTACCAAGAAGCCTTTGAAATTCAGGCGAGGTTATTAAGTAAGTATCTGATGAACGAAATCGATAAATATCCCCCTTTAATTCTCAAGTAATTTGTAATTTATCCCTCTCCCCTACTTTCCCATGTATATTGTTGTCAGCTACGACATTCCAGAAGATAAACGTCGGACTAAAATCCATTCTGTTCTCAAGTCTTACGGACAATGGATGCAACTGAGTGTGTTTGAGTGCGATATCACTCTCACTCAGTATGCTAAACTGCGATCGCGTTTAGCTAAATTGATTAAACCCGACACTGACAGCGTTCGTTTTTATTTTCTCTGTGGCTGTTGTCAGCGAAAAGTCGAACGCATTGGCGGAGAACAGCCACGAGACGAAACAATTTTCTTTGCTGAGTCTCCTTCTAGCTAGGTTTCTGCATTTCAAATGCGCGGAAGGGTAGGTGTAAAAATTTCACAGGCAAAAAAAATGCTTCTATCCCAACTCCAGCAAGGCTTTGAAGCCATTAGTCGCCTAATCCTCATCCGCGCAATCCCCAAAATGCTTATCAAAACACGATTTCAGCCTTTAAATTTTCTTGGCGCTCTTTCCAAACGAATTCTCTAATGCTATGATTACTCTGGAATCGCGCAACCGCACCTTGAAAACTAAATACAGCTTGGCTTTCAGGCTCCCGCTATTGCAATTTATCTAAATCCCTATTAGGGATTGAAACCTTTGTCGCCAAAAGCGTAACTCAGCATTAGCTAAAATTGCAATTTATCTAAATCCCTATTAGGGATTGAAACATAAGTGCGAGGAAATTTACCAGTAGAGCTATCATTGCAATTTATCTAAATCCCTATTAGGGATTGAAACCTAATGCTCCCCCCCTAGCCCCCCGACTCTACCCATTGCAATTTATCTAAATCCCTATTAGGGATTGAAACGCTTTTTTAATCAGTACATAATGCAATAAATTTTCATTGCAATTTATCTAAATCCCTATTAGGGATTGAAACAAATCAACATTCCCATTCCCTGGCTCCAATGCATATTGCAATTTATCTAAATCCCTATTAGGGTTTGAAACAAAATCAGATTAATTTGATTAGCAAAAGTGCTTTATTGCAATTTATCTAAATCCCTATTAGGGTTTGAAACAGTGCGACTCGTTTATGAACAAGCTGTATGACATATTTATTTACTTACAGCGAATTTTAAGTTAGTGACAGGTATAAAGCCTGTTTTACTTTTAAATTCTGACTCCTGAATTCTGAATTCTGAATTCTGCTGTATAGGTGTTCGTGATTTACTGAACACCTGAAGAATTTAGTTAAGCTTCAGCAATATCTTTGTTAAGCCATCGCCTAACCGCTCAATAGATTGTTGCTGTTTCGGATCTTTTAACGTGCCATCAGCATTAAAGGCTTCATAAGCTTTGGATACTGCTATTTGGTCGGGAAGTACCAAAACTTTGATATTTCCCAAAATAGACCGCAGGTGAACCAATCCCCGCAAACCACCAAGTGCGCCTGGGGAAGCACTCATAATAGTAGCAACCTTCCCTGCAAAAGCAGTCAAAGCCAAAGGTGCTTCATTTTGATATGGACGAGATGCCCAGTCAATGGCGTTCTTCAAAACTGCTGTGAGTGAACTGTTATATTCCGGCGAAGCAATCAGCAATCCTTGATGAGAAATCATCAAGTCCTTCAATGTGCGGGCATTGGCTGGTAGTCCTTCTTGAGCTTCCAAATCTTCATCATACAAAGGTAAAGGCAAATCGCGGAGGTCTACATAAGTCACTTCTGCGCCAGCTGCCTTAGCGCCAGCTGCGGCGATTTTTACCAGTTTTTTGTTGTAAGAATCTATCCGGGTGCTGCCAGCAAAGGCGAGGATTTTCGGTGGAGATGCCATAATTCTAGGTTGAATGGGAAGGATTAACCTGTTCAGCTGCATTATCCTGTTTTCAGGCGATCGCTATTTGCTACTTTTAGAGTTTCTTTACAAACTTTCTCTAAGTTACAAAATTACACTAATTCTAGTGAAGACTGAAAATTTGCCTTTGGAGTCGAAATATGAACGCTCACAAGATAGAAGTCGTTTTAACTGAAGATGGAACTTTGACACTACGCGGTTTACCTTTTCATGCCGGGGATGCAGTGGAAGTGATTATTCTGGAAACGAAAACTCCACACCACCAAGCAGCGCCAAAACCCAAATTTGAGACAAATCCAAATCTATTGCACAACACACAGCCATACCGTTATGACGATCCCACAGAACCCGTCGCCCTAGAGGACTGGGAAGTTTTGCAATGATTCTACTTGATACTCATATTTGGGTTTGGTGGGTTCAGAACGATTCACGACTGACTAAGCAACAGCAACAATGGTTACAAGATTACGAGTCTGGCGGTTTAGGAATCAGCATTCTTTCTTGTTGGGAAGTAGCTAAATTGATAGAGAAAAAGAGACTAGTTTTACCTTTGGCTATTGATAAATGGCTAGAAGCTGCTTTAAGTTATCCAGGAGTACAACTATTAGATTTATCTGTGCCAATAATCATTGATTCAACTCAATTAAACGGCTTCCATAGCGACCCATTTGACCAACTTATTCTGGCTACAGCCAGATTTTATGATTGTCCTTTGTTAACTTCAGATGCCAAGATTATTAACTACTCTGGTGTGAAAACACTGAAGTAGATTTAGATCGCTGTTTGCTACTTTTAGAGTTTCTTTACAAACATGATTGATGTATCAAATATTTTTACCCCACCCTAACCCTCCCCTTGTAAAGGGGAGGGAACTAGATTTTTTTCCTGTTTCCCCCCTTTACAAGGGGGGATTAAGGGGGGTAATTTTAATCACAGCCAACCACTTTTCAAACAACCTCTAAAGCATTTTTTCTAAGAACTGCTTGGCGCGATCGCACTGAGGATTTTGGAAAAACTCGCTAGGAGTAGTATCTTCTGCTAAACTTCCCCGATCGAGGAACATAATCCGATTGGCAACTTCTTTGGCAAAGCCCATTTCATGGGTAACGATCGCCATTGTCATACCTGATAGGGCTAAACCTTTCATCACTTCCAGCACATCTTTGACCATTTCGGGATCTAATGCAGAGGTGGGTTCATCAAACAAAATCATCTCAGGTTCCATTGCTAATGCACGAGCGATCGCTACTCGCTGTTTCTGTCCCCCAGATAGTTTGGATGGATACACAGACACTTTTGATTCTAAACCTACCTTCTTCAGCAATTCTAAGCCATGTTCTGCTGCTTTTTGCTTGTTAACACCTTTTACCTTGATGGGCGCGTAGGTGACATTTTCCAGCACATTCATGTGGGGAAACAAATTAAAATGTTGAAAGACCATCACCAAATGCTGGCGTACTTTAGCAATGTTTGCTTTAGGCTTGGTAATTTCTTGGTCGTGAAAGTAGATTCTGCCTCTGGTGGGTTGTTCTAACAAGTTTATGCACCGCAGAAAGGTAGACTTACCTGAACCAGAAGGGCCTAATATCGCAACCACTTCCCCTTGGTAAAACTCAGTGGAAATATCTTTGAGTACGTCGAGTTTGCCAAAGGATTTAGATAAGAATTCCGTGCGAATGATTACATTACTCACTTTCTCGTAACCTCCTTTCTAAAGCGGATGCACCCAAGGTCATACCCATTACCAAAACATAGTAGATTAACCCTGCAAATAGTAGTGGTTCAAAATAAATATATTTGTTTGCACCAACGATTTGGGCGCTGCGTAATATTTCCACTACCCCAATGGTTGACACCAGCGCGGAATCTTTGAGCAATCCGATAGTTTCATTTACCAATGCGGGAAGAATGTTTTTCAAGGCTTGGGGCAAAATCACATCCCACATCATCAACCAATAGGGAACACCCATAGACATCGCCGCTTCACTTTGTCCTTTATCCACCGCTTGAATCCCACCTCTGATGGTTTCCGACATATAAGCGCCAGAATTCAAGGTAAAAGTTAGTACCCCAGCCTCCAATGCGGAAATGTCATAGCCTGTAAGCTGGGGTGTTGCGTAGTAAACCAACGCCAACTGTAATAACAAAGGTGTACCTCGAAAAACAGAAGTGTAGGCGTTAGCAACCCAGGTAAGCGGCTTGATGCCGAGAATTTTTAACAGAGACAAGATTGTTCCCCAGATTAACCCCAAGGTTACAGATAATAGGGTAAACAACAAAGTTAACGGAATTCCCCGCAGAATAAAGGGAATATCGGGAAGAATTCTGGTGAAATCGAGATTCAATCCGCCTTTGGCAGGAGTTGAAGATGCAGAATTGGCGGCGGTATTCTGTGAAAACCACTTGGTTACAAGTTTAGCCAATGTGCCATCGTCCTTCATTTGTTGCAGGACTTTGTTAAAGGGTTGTACAAAAGAAGAACCTTTGGGAAAAGCGATCGCCGATCCACTTGCTTCCTCTGAGGGAATTGTATTAAATTCTAAATCTGGGTTAGCTTGGGCGAATCCCTTAGCGACGGTATCTTCAACAATTGCGGCATCAATTCGCCCAGATTTGATTTCTTGAACGACTTCTGGCACTTTATTGAGTTGCTTTAGCTGAATACCTGCAACTTTTTTCGCAATTTTTTGGGCATTTTGTTCTTGTATCGTTCCTAGTTGTACCCCAACTTTTTTTCCCGATAAATCTTGGGGTTGCTTCAGATTGCTACCTTTAGGAGCGACAATTGTATCTTTGGCTTCGTAATAAATAATTGAAAAATCAATGTTTTTTTGACGTTCTGGAGTCGGAGTCATCCCAGCCATGACAAAATCAGCGCGATTTGCTTGGATTGCAGGGATTAATCCATTAAAATCGGATTCCATTATTTGAAGTTTAAACCCTAGTTTTTCAGCAAGGGTTTTGGCAATATCTATATCAAAGCCAACGATTTGGCGATCGCCTCCTTTCGTATCATAAAACTCATAAGGAGGATAATCTGGGGAAGTAATCATCGTTAGCGTGTCTTTCCCTAAAGGTGAAGCAGCTTTTAGAGAATTGCTATGTCCGATGATGATGCTGATTCCTACTACTGCTACAACCAGTATCGTCAATAGCCATCCTTTTTTTTTCTTCATAAAATATTCCGCACCTTAACCCTGTTTTGTCAATCGAGCAAATAATACCTGTGATATCATCTCCGCTGAATGGCTATGGTGTACACACAAGTCTTCTAAATATTTCCTCACATCCTTGCCCTGCAATACCATTGCATCGGCTTGTTATGCCATTGCATCGGC
>NZ_JAVRCK010000081.1:0-32189 GCF_034530815.1 Nostoc sp. DedSLP03 | reverse complement strand
TTGTTATGCCATTGCATCGACTTGTTATGCCATTGCATCGACTTGTTATGCCATTGCATCGACTTGTTATGCCATTACATCGACTTGTTATGCCATTGCATCAGCTTGTTATGCCATTGCATCGGCTTACAAGCCCTAATTAATGCATGGTAAAGTCAGTCCCTTAATCCCATGAAAACTTCGGGACTGTCAAATTCTGACTTTAGTCGCCTCCAGCAACTTAACGCTGGCATAAATCGCATCAATAGAAGGTGTGGGAATTTGAGTAAGTTTTCCCAATTCTGCCACCGCGCCAACGATCGCGTCTATCTCCGTAGTGCGTCCGGCTTCGATATCTTGTAACATTGAGGTTTTATGGGCACCAACATTTTCTGCGCCATTAATTCGCTGTTCTAAAGTGATGCCAAACTTTATACCCAAGTTTTCGGCGATCGCTTGGGTTTCACTCATCATTTGCCGCGCTAGTTCGCGGGTGAGGGGATAGCGGCAAATATCCTCTAGAGTCGCACCAGTTAAGGCACTGATCGGATTAAATGCCACATTTCCCCACAACTTGATCCAAATTTCTGTGCGAATTTGATTGCGGATTGGGGCTTTGAATCCTGCTTGTTTTAAAGTTTGTGCTAATAATTGGATGCGTTCGGTTTTAGTGCCGTCGATTTCACCCAGAGTAAAGCGATCGCCTTCAATATGTTTAATTACACCTGGTTCAATTATCTCAGTTGCCGGGTAAACAACACAACCGATAGCGCGTTCAGCACCGATATTAGTTTCAATAATCCCATCTGGATCGACAGATTTAATTCGCGTACCTTCATATTCACCGCCATGCTGACGAAAGTACCACCAAGGAACGCCATTTTGGGCTGTCACCACCATTGTGTGAGCATCGTAGAGTGCAGGGAGAAAAGGGGCGATCGCAGCTACACTATGAGCCTTAACAGTTAAAATTACTACATCTTGCGCCCCTGCTGACTGAATATCACTAGTTGCGATCGGAGTAACAATTTGGCCAGAACCGTCTGCCATCAGTAACTTCAGCCCATTTTTTTGAATTGCTTCCAAATGAGAACCACGCGCAATCAGCGTCACTGTTTCACCTGCAAGTGCCAGTTTTGCCCCTAAATATCCACCAATCGCACCCGCGCCAACAATACAGATTTTCATTTTGTCAAAAAAAATATGAGTCGTAGAAGACAGTATCTAGTTGCTTTTACTTTAAACAGCTACACTTTGCATTGCTTCTAATAAATCTTGATAAACAGATTTTGAGGCAGCTACGATCAATCCAGGCAGACTATAGTTTTTACAAGTATGCAGTGGCGGTAAAGTCGAACCGTCCACAGTAGTTACAATCCAGCCAGCCTCTTTTGCAATAAAAGCAAGTGCAGCACTATCAAGAAATTTGCCCGATTTAATCACTGCTCCACTCAAATCGCCACTGAGAATACCATTAAGATTGGGAATTTGAATATCACTAGAGTAATCATTCGCTATATCGATTACTTGATATTGATTTTTTAGTAAATGTGCGATCGCATTCATTCCCCATCCCAATAAAATAGCAGGTTTGGCGGATGTTATATCTAATGGGGCACAGGCTTCTAAATTCATGTCTAGCGTGCCTTTAAAAGCACCTTCACCTCGAAGGGCGTAAAAATAAACGTTTTGGGCAGGAGAAATGGCAATTACTGCTTCAAAGTCATCCGCATTTAGAATACTGAGAATAATTTGGTAATTAGAATGTCCATCCATATAAAACTTCGTACCATCAATCGGGTCAAGTGTTACTAAGTAATCACCTTCTGAACCAAGTTCGATAGCGCGAAAATATTTGGTATTATTAGAACTTTCATATTCTTCACCATAAAAGCGAATATCTGGAAAAGTTCCTAGTAATACTACTTCTACTAAATTTTGAATAGCCACATCTGCATCAGTAAGAGCGGCACTAAAAAAGTTATTTGCTTCTTCTTTAGCAGGAAGTGCAGCAATTTTTGGTTGTAGAAAATGGGCATAGGCTGCTGCTACTTTGAGATGGGGGAGTAAAGTCTCTAAAATTAATCGAGTAGTTGGTGTTGTGGACATTGCAGCAAACTCCTTTTAGAAATAATCTATCGTCAACAGGGCGATAGAATTCTATATCTAGACAAAATTACGGTATCATTTGGATGCAATGATACTACCGTTGCTATATTACTTTAATCTGTATGTCTCCAAGAGCCTATAGAGAGATTGCAAGTTTTATTGCAAAATCAAGAGTTTAAGACCGAACGTCAACACCTAGTACAGTATTTCATTAATTCATCGCGAATTAAATTTGACCATACCTTGCATTGTTAATACATCGGCTTGTATTGTTAAGGGAACTCCAAGAAAAAATTATCCAATATTGTGGGGTGGGCAGCGTTCGACTGAGCGCTCACGCCGAAGTCTTGCCCGCCATATAAACGCGTAGCAAGATCCCTGTAAGGGTACAATTTTGAATTGTTATTGATGGTTTTAGGAAACTTTTTCAAGCTTCTTCTGAGTAATTTTGGATAGATTGTGGCCTTTGAGTAATGAAGGTGCGCCAACAAGAGTACCTAGAATGAGCAGGCTAAGGATAGAAGTGGGTTCAGAAACAGTGACTATGGTTGCAGAAAAACTAATAGGTAACTCACTATCTTCTAATCCTAAATTTTCAAAACCTGGTACAATTGGCGGCACAGAAAATACCTCTAAATAACCTGGTGTCGGCAAAAAACTCGCAAAAAATGGACTAGAATAGTTTCCTCCAGAAGTGGAATATCCAAAACCATCACCTGTTAACTGCTGAGTATTAAGACTAATTAAATTATCAACATTAAAAGGTTCGTTTCCTGGGATTGGAGTTCCAGCGGGTTGCAAACCAGTAATTGTTTCACCATTTCGCGTACCAGTAATTCCAGTAATTGAGTAAAAACCCAAATCGTTAGGGGTGTCATTAGTGGTGAAAGTACCATTTGCCTCTATGCCAGTACCAGAATAATTCCAATTCCAATTTAAAGCAGAAGCAGCTGGCATTGTCCCGAAAACTAATCCAGATGTGGTGACGAGGGCTATGGCAGATAAAGCTAGATTTTTCATGGAAGTCGTTACTGCGATCGCGGATCTTGTAGAAGGCTCCCGTGTATTATACGGAAGGAAAGATAGCATTATCAATCTTGGCTATTTCCTAACAGCGATTGCATAGCCACGCCAAAGCAGCATCAACATTACTAACCTGTTCCCCTGGCGGTACAGGTGGACGATTTACCATCACAACCTTTACGCCCAGTTCTCGCGCGGCAATTATCTTGGGCTTTGTGGCATCGCCACCGCTATTTTTGCTGACGATGGTATCAATGTCATTCTCAATCAGAATTTTTCTTTCATTATTGAGGGTAAAAGGCCCGCGATCGCACAATACCATCCCCGGCGGTACTAAAGCATCTTCGCCAGGAGGGTCAATCATCCGCATCAAAAACCAAATTTTCTCTAAATGAGCAAAAACAGCGAGTTCTTGCCTACCAACTGTCAAAAATACCTGCTGTGACTGATTTTCTAGCGCGGTTGCTGCGGCTTTAACGCTGTCAACTTCAATCCAGCGATCGCCACTTTCTTTTTTCCAAGGCGGACGGATTAACATCAAACGGGGTACTCCAACTTCCGTTGCTGCATCTGCTGCATTAAAAGAAATTTGACTAGCAAAAGGATGGGTTGCATCAATTAATAAGTCGATTTCCATGACTCGCAGATAGCTAGCCAATCCAGCCACACCCCCGAAGCCTCCAACCCGTAAATCGCCTAACGGTACTGACGGTTCGCGGGTGCGGCCAGCTAGAGAGGTGATTACTTCTAACTCTTGGATAGTCGTAGCTTTGGCAGCTAGTTCTGCTGCATCACCCGTCCCACCCAGAATCAAAACGCGCATCATTTAGATAAAGGTGGAATTTTTGCCAAAATGCCTTTTTTCATTGCTTCTGGACGTTCTGACCAAGGCAGCAAACCATCTGCTTTAGCATAATATTGACTAGCACATTCCAATACCGCAGACGCACTACCATCAACAGCTAAATCACCAAATAAATATGTTAATTTGCCTTTGGCACTAAAGGCAACTACACAAGAACGATTACAAGCACTCATACATTCAACTTCCTGAATTGGGAATCGATCTCGTAACTCCCAATCTTGTGCTAGCTGCTGAAGTTGGTGTAAAAGTTTTTCACCACCACTTTCACCTAAGCGTTTTCCATTTTGCCAAACACTGGCACAGGTTTTGCAAACAAATAAAGTATGTTCAGCAACTTCCAAGGGATTAGTTGGGGAAATATTTACAGTAGTAGTCATCTGTACCTCGCAGATATGTGAAACTGATAAATCTACTTCGGCGGGCATCCTGACTCACTCAACTTGAGATTTTCTTTAATCTCAAATTGGTTCACAGTTGCGGGACAGCGCCGGATTTGCACCGAACTTTCCCCGTTACCTCTGGTAGCTGACTCCCACCAGAACCGAATAACCTTATCGATCGTACACTAAAGTTATCGGAGAATACGAAACAGCAAACTTTGCGCTAACGCTCAAACTGGACGACAACCAGATAAAATACTGTGCATCTTTACTACTTGTCCAATAACTGCGATCGCAGGCGCACCAAATCCAGTTTCCTCTACCTGTGTGACTATTGTTTCCAATGTCCCAATTAATTCTTCTTGTTCTGGGCGCGTACCCCAGCGCACCAAAGCAATCGGCGTTTCTAAATTCAACCCAGCTGCAATTAATTCTTCCACAATATAAGGCAGATTGTGAATTCCCATATAAATTACAATGGTTTCGGAACCGCGAGCGATCGCACTCCAATTTACTTGCGGTCTATACTTACCCGCCGCTTCATGACCAGTTACAAATGTGACTGACGAACTATAAAGCCGATGCGTCAAAGGAATACCTGAGTATGCTGCTGCTGCAATTCCCGAAGTGATACCTGGCACAACTTCCGTTGATATTCCAGCTTTGACTAATTCTTCCATTTCTTCGCCACCGCGACCAAAGATAAACGGATCGCCACCCTTTAGCCGCACTACAATTGCATTATCCTGCGCTTTATCAATCAGCAATTGAGTTGTTTCTGACTGGAACAGCGAATGTTTTCCCCTGCGTTTACCAGCATTAATTTGCTCGGCTTGGGGATTAATCATTGCTAAAATTGCCGGACTCACTAAGGCATCATAGATGACTACATCTGCACATTCCAATAAACCTTTCGCCTTCAGGGTAATTAATCCTGGATCTCCTGGGCCTGCACCTACTAAATAAACCTTTCCCAAATACTTGTTATCCTGTTTTTCTGTGCGGTTCATCTCTGTGTTAAATCCCAAATTAGCTCGGCTAATTCTGCACTTGCTCCCAATGGCTTGGCCAATTGGAAATTCACCGCAGAAAATTGTAATTTTAGTTCCTCTATTGAGGTGGCGATCGCATCGGTTATTCCACCAGGGAATAAAAAGTATGGCAGAATTGCAATTTCCCGATAACCAGCATCCACCAATTCTTTCACCCGTGATTCTAAACTAGGAGGCCCAGCCCAATAAGCAGTCACGGCTCCCAAACTCGCCGCCATTGCTTCCACAGTTTCTTTGGAACCTGGGCGACGACTACCATGAGCTAAGAGAATCCATGCTTCTGCTTTTATAGCAGCTATTTGTTTTGCCAGCAATTTCTCTAAATTGGGGTGAGAGCCTAAATATGGTTGCAACTCAACGATCGTATCTTGACCAGCAGCCTGTTGGGCGAGTGCTACTTCGGCAGGAATGTCTGTCATCACATGCACTCCCGGCAGTAGAAATAGCGGTACAATTTTGAGGCGATTTTCATTTTGAGACTGTGGGCAATCGCCAAAAGCGCTTTTAGCAAATTGTTGAATCTGCTCGTGTAAAGGCTGAGAACTCATTTCTAAAGCAGCGATGCCAACCAAATGTTCGCTTGACAATTTCTGACATATCAGCCTAGCTAGTTGCTGCATAGCAATTTCTGGGCGCGGGTCGCGGCTTCCGTGAGATAGTAGTAGATAGGCAGATGACATCGGTAAATTGAATTCTTAGTTACTATTCTTATTTAAGATTAAGCTAGGGATAATTTAAGTACTCTGGTAATTATTGAAACTATTATTAATTACTAAATAGAAGTATTCTTAATCACTTTTATATTCTCCCCTACTCCTTATCTTATTGTTCTTCGGCAGTGTAAGTATAAAATTGATCGAAAGCTCCTACCGTTTCAAATTTGTACGAAGGTATCCAAGAGTTTATTTTTAAATCTGTACGGTAAATGCTAAAAATCAAGAAATCTTGCCTTTCTGTAGTCTTGGCAATAATTTTTTGGATTTGTGGGTTAGCCGAGTCAACTAACTTATCACAATTAAAACGAATTAAATTTTCAAGAATATTCGTAGTTTTATTACATACATCGGTTTTTAAGTATTTTGTCAGCCGTTGAACTGCATATTCTTCATATTCAACTTGACTGGGATTGGTTTTCGCCATTGTCACACCCAAGGCGGCAAGTCCTACTGCTGCTCCAGTATACGCAATGATGGTCAATGGTTTCATATTTTCCCAGTAAAATTCGTTGTAATTGTCAGACTCCAGAGACTCTAAATCAACTAAGTCCGTTCCTTGAAGAAAAACTCTTGATCGCTTGTCAAATTATTGCTATAATTCAAATTGTTGAATGGCGAGCGTAGCCAAGTGGTTAAGGCAGTGGTTTGTGGTACCACCATTCGTGGGTTCGAGTCCCATCGTTCGCCCTAAATAATTTCATATTCATAGCTATACTCCTTTTAAGGTGTGTTGTATGGTGTGAACAATCACAAGCATCACTTTACCAACAATCTGTCATCTCATAAGTTTATAGACTTGCAAGGATTGCAAGTCTACCATAATTCATAAGATTATCTTATTTAATAAGTTTATGTATATAAGCAAAATTACTTGCTAAATTAAAATTAGGGATGCAATGCCTTATATCCTTTTGGGCTGATGCGATCGAGGCAAGTAATATCACTTTTAATTATCTTACTCCCTTACCATATAGTGAGTGTGAGTGCCTCGATTTCATCGTAATTCTGCTTCTGCAAGCCTCTGTCCTCTTAAACCCAAGCTCTGGACTGTTGAAGCTATAAATTCAGGTTTTGCACTACCCTTTAATTGGACTGTTGTTTGTCTCAATAGCTTTTTAAGCCAAGAAGTTAATACCGCTCAAAAGAAGGAATGCTGAATTTTCAAACCTTGTTTGAATCAATACCAGGATTGTATATTGTCTACTCACTTGACTTAGTGATTGTTGCAGGAAGTGATGCTTATTTTCGGGCAACCAAGACCAAACGAGAAGAGGTCGTCGGTCGTCATTTATTTGAGGTTTTTCCAGACAATCCTGACGATCCAAATGCTACTGGAGTTCGGAATTTACGTGCCTCGTTAGAAAGCGTACTCAAGCATCGCCAGCCTCAGACAATGGCAGTGCAGAAGTATGACATTCGCCGCCCGGAATCAGAAGGCGGTGGCTTTGAGGAGCGGTACTGGACACCAACCAACTCGCCAGTCTTTGATGAAAACGGTGAAATGACGCACATTATTCATCGAGCCGAAGATGTCACCGAATTTATGCGGGTGCAGCAGCAGCGAAACGAACAGCGTCAGTTGAATAAATCACTCCAGACTCGCACCGACCAAATGGAGATGGAAATTTATGCTAGATCGCAGGAGTTACGAGAGGTCAACGAACAACTGCAAGCGGCGAATGAGGCATTGTCAGAACTCGATCGCGCCAAAACCGTTTTTTTCAGCAATATCTCCCATGAGTTTCGCACGCCTTTAACACTGATGTTGAGTCCGCTCGAAGACTTGTTACTCGACACTCAAGCCCCATTAGTGCCCCAACAGCGCGATCGCCTTGAACTCGTGCAGCGCAACGGACTCCGGTTGCTGAAATTAGTCAACACGCTGCTTGATTTTTCGCGGCTGGAAGCAGGGCGAATGCAAGCATCATATCAACCGATTGACTTAGCCGCATTGACAACAGAGCTAGCTAGTATGTTTTGCTCGCTCATGGAACAGGCTGGTCTGGAGTTCGCGATCGACTGTCCGACCTTGCCAGAAGCAATCTATATCGATCGCCAAATGTGGGAGAAAATTGTATTTAATTTATTATCGAATGCCTTTAAGTTTACGTTGACGGGAACCATCGCCGTTCGATTGCAGCCAAATCATAATACTGTTAATTTAATCGTTGAAGATACTGGAAGTGGCATTCCAGAAGCTGAAATTTCGCGCCTGTTTGAACGGTTTTATCAAGTCAAAGGGTTACAGGGACGAAGTTTTGAAGGCTCTGGAATTGGCTTATCGCTCGTGCAAGAACTGGTGAAGTTGCATGGCGGTACTATCAGCGTTACCAGCGTCTTAGGACAGGGTAGCCGATTTACAGTTTCTATTCCAACTGGGTGCGCGCATTTACCACAAGAACGGTTAAATGCCCCTGGGACTCTGGCATCAAACACACTCAGCGCCACGCCATACCTTGAAGAAGCTTCGCGCTGGCTTTTGGAAGAAGTAAAGGGGCAGAGGAGCAGGGGGGCAGAGGGGCAGGGGGGCAGAGGAGATACAGAGAAAGAAGGTAGTTTTGATAGAGTGTTTTTCCCCTCTACCGCCTCTGCCCGTATCCTCTTAGCAGATGACAACGCCGACATGCGCGATTATGTACGGCGATTGTTGAGTCAACGGTATGAGGTTGAGACAGTCGCTGATGGAATGGCGGCTCTGGCTGCAATCCAGGCACAGCAACCGGATTTGATTCTCAGTGATGTGATGATGCCGGGGCTGGGTGGGTATGAGTTGCTACATCAACTGCGGGCTGACCCCCAAACCAGAGAATTGCCCGTGATTCTGCTGTCAGCGCGGGCGGGTGAAGAGGCTCGTGTAGAAGGGCTGGCAGCAGGAGCCGATGATTATTTAATCAAACCGTTTTCGGCTTGCGAACTACTGGCTCGTGTTGAGTCAACTTTAAAACTGATAGATATCCGCAAACAAGCGGCTCAGACACTGCAAGCCAGCGAACAGCAGCTTAAACTTGCTCTGGAGACAAGCAAACTCGGCTCTTGGCAACTTGATATTAAGACCAATGTTCTGTCTACTTCTGACCAGTGCAAAGTCAACTATGGTCTGCCGATTAATGCTGATTTCTCGCACAAAGTTTTAATGGAGCGAATTCATCCAGAAGATCGAACTTGGGTGCGGGCGGCAATTCTAGATTCGATTACCAACAGCAGCAATTATGAGGTGGAGTATCGCACTGTTTGGGATGATGGCAGTACGCACTGGGCGCTGGTTCGGGGGCATATAATTGACGACGAGGCGGGAAATCCGGAACGCATGATCGGGATTTCCATCGATATTAGCGATCGCAAACAAGCCGAAGCTGACTTACGGGAAACCCACGTGCAATTGGAGTCCGCTTTAGCAGCAGGAGCCATTTACACATGGCGGTGGAAGATTCCTGAGAATTTAGTAATCGTGAATGCAGCCTTTGCTCGCTTGTTTGGCGTTGACCCTGTGGAAGCAACAACAGGTTTGCCGATTGAACTGTTTGTACAAGCAATGCACGAAGAAGACCGCCTACAAGTGGTTGCCGCAATTAACCAGGCGATTGCAACTGGGGAAGAATATGTTAGTGAGTACCGCGTTTATACGGCAAGAGGCGAGGAGCGCTGGCTTGCCGCACGCGGCCGAGTTGAATACGCTGCTGATGGCAGACCGATTGCTTTTCCTGGAGCATTAGCAGACATTACCGAACGCAAACAAACCGAAAATGCTTTGCGCCAATCTGAGGAACGCTATCGAACTTTGTTTGAGTCCATTGACGAAGGCTTTTGTGTGATTGAAGTGCTATTTGATGCAAACAGTAAGCCCATCGATTATCGCTTTTTGGAAATCAATCCGGCGTTCGAGAAACAAACGGGACTCAACGACGCACAAGGCAAAAGGATGAGCGAGTTAACTCCAAATCATGAAAAGTATTGGTTTGAAATTTACGGTAAAATTGTCCTAACAGGGCAACCCCATCGCTTTGAGAATCGCGCCGAAGCGCTGCACCGTTGGTTCGACGTGTATGCGTTTCCCATTGGGCAGCCAAACAGCCGAAAAGTAGCGATATTGTTTAACGATATCACCGATCGCAAGCAAATTGAAGCGAATGTGAAAGCAAGCAACCAACGGTTGAAGCTGCTTGCAGAAGTCGCCAACGATCTGTTGCTCAATGAAGATCCCAAGGTATTTTTAGCCAGTTTGTTTGAAAAAATTTCGACTCATTTGGGACTGGAAGTTTATTTTAATTACTTGTTTCAAGAAGACCAGCAACGCCTTGAACTTAATACCTATGGGGGTATCTCAGAAGACATTGCTTTATCCGCTAAATTTTTGGAGTTAGGGCAGGGTGTATGTGGTTATGCGGTGCAACATCGCCAGCCAGCTATCATTGAAAATGCCCTCTCAACCACCGATCGACTTCCTATTCCAGTTCATTATTCAAACGGCATCAGAGCTTATGCTAGTCATCCGTTAATCGTGGGCGATGCCTACGGCGGGCAAAGCCAACGCGTTTTAGGCACCTTGGGACTGGGAACTCGTCAACGCGATCGCTTTACGCCTGACGAACTCGACCTCATGCAAACAGTAGCCAATCAACTAGCTGTTGCCTTAGAGCGATCGCGTCTAATTGCAGAGCTACAGGCACGAGCCGAAGCGTTAGATCGAAGTAATCGGATTAAAGATGAGTTCTTGGCAGTTCTTTCCCATGAACTGAGAACGCCGATGAATCCAATTCTGGGATGGTCAAAACTGTTGCAGCAAGGAAAGCTAGATGCCCAAAAAACGAATGCTGCGATCGCCACAATTGAGCGCAACGCTCAGCTAATGGTGCAACTCATTGATGACTTGCTGGATATTTCCCGGATTCTGAGTGGCAAAATGAGCTTATCAACCTCACCCATTGACCTCAATGCAGTGATTTGGGCCGCGCTGGAAACAGTTCGGCTAGCCGCAGAAGCTAAGTCAATCCAAATTCAGACGATTGTCTTGCCCATTCTAGGCCTGGTAATTGGGGATGCAGGGCGATTGCAGCAAGTCGTGTGGAATCTGCTGTCGAATGCCGTTAAATTTACACATCATAGGGGACAAGTCACGATTACCCTATCTCAAACTGAAAATCATGCCCAAATTCAAATCACCGATACTGGAAAAGGAATTACTGGCGACTTTCTGCCCTACGTGTTTGAGCATTTCCGCCAAGAAGATAGCGCAACCACCCGCAAATTTGGCGGACTTGGCTTGGGATTAGCGATCGTGCGCCAAATTGTGGAAATGCATGGCGGAACAGTCACAGTAGACAGTCCTGGTGTTGGACTAGGAGCGACATTCACAGTTAAAATTCCACTTGCACCTCAGTTAACTCAAGCACCAACCTTAGAGCGATCGCCCGTTCAGGAGGGTAATTTGAACGGCATTCAGATTTTAGTCGTCGATGATGAAACGGACTCGCGAGACTTCATCGCTTTTGTTTTAGAACAAGATGGGGCGATCGTCACTGCTGTTGGATCTGGGACTGAGGCGCTGCAAGCGATCGCTCAATCCATTCCCAACATCATCATCAGTGATATTGGGATGCCAGAGATGGATGGCTATATGCTGATGCGACAAATTCGTACCCTTGGGCTTGAGCAAGGAAAACAAATTCCCGCTATTGCTTTAACAGCTTATGCCGGAGAACTCGATCGGCAGCAAGCGATCGCTGCCGGATTTCAACGTCATATCGCCAAACCTATCGATCCAGAAGCTTTGGTGGCGATCGTCGTCGAAATGCAGACTTACAATAGAATTCAGAGTTCAGAATTCAAAATTTAAAATAGTTAAAGAATCACAAGAACATTTGATGAATAAATATACTAATTATTCTAAATTATTCTAGATTTTTTTGACAAATAGATAATAGCGGCACAATTACTTATTCTCAAAATTAGCACAATATTGCCAATACTCAAAGTTGCAGAATAAATTATTTATACGCACTATAAAAATGAATATTAGCACTCTGAAATAATTAAAGAATATTGATTTAAAAGTCTTATAAAGCTTGATAATTAGGTCGGCTTAAATAATTATCGTTGGGATAAAGCAGAGGGCAGGGAGCAAGGAGCAAGAAGAAAAAGGGTTTGAGCCTTATTTATTTTTCTTCACACAGTTTGGTTTTATTGTGCCAACTTACTTAGTTAAATCTTTTCCTTCTAGATGTGCTGATAATCAAAATATACGTAAATCAATGATATAGTAAAGATTACATTAAGCAATTGAGGGCGCGATCGTTTGTGCCCCAAGTATTATTATGCAGTTATTTAGTAACCTCTATCAAAAGAAATAAAAATTGTATTCCTTTAGTGAGATCCAAAAATACTGAGTCATAGATACTTTAGGTAAAGAAGAACACGCTTTAAGTGTCTGCTAAAAAGTTGATACTTGGATGTACACAGGTAAATATAATTTATCTGTGTTGTTTCGTGTTTATATATGTCTAACAAAAGGTAGAGGCTTATTTGTCTTGCCTAGAAAGTTAACAACGCAAACATCGTCATTTAGTGGAGTTGCTATGTCTGAATTGCTTCAAGCAGTCTTAGATAGTGAAGAAAGAAGTGATTTACGTTCTTTTCTTAGTGAATTACGCCAAAAAGAAAAGAAGTACTTGCTGCGGAACGACATACTCAATGTATATAGTGAGTATTGCTCCAAGTCCCAGAAACCTGAGACTTTTTACACTTCTTCTGAGTTAGGCAAACTCATTTACTATACTCAGGAAATAATTCAAGAAGACTCAAACTTCTGTTTCATCATCCGTTCTAAGATTGCCAGCCAAGAAGTTTATTGGTTGACATCAGACTTAAGCATTCAGCCGATGACGGTACAGGATTTGTTGGATGTGCGCGATCGCTTGGTGAACAAATATCATCCTAACGAGGGCGGCCTGCTAGAATTGGACTTCGGCCCGTTTTATGACTACTCCCCAGTCATCCGCGACCCCAAAAATATTGGTAAAGGGGTACAATTTCTCAACCGCTATCTATCCAGCAAAATATTTCAAGACTCCAAACAATTGCTGGATAGCTTGTTGAATTTCTTGCGTTTGCACCAATACAACGGTGTTCAGCTGCTGCTCAACGATCGCATTCAATCACAGCAGCAACTTTCCGAGCAAGTTAAGAAAGCTATCGGTTTTGTTAATAATCGCCCCGAAGATGAACCCTACGAACAATTCCGCTTCCAATTGCAGTCAATGGGTTTTGAGCCAGGATGGGGTAACACCGCAGCGCGAGTCCGGGAAACTTTAAGTATTCTCGATGAATTGATTGATTCTGCCGATCCTCAGACCCTAGAAGCATTCATTTCTCGTGTCCCGATGATTTTTAGAATCGTCCTAGTATCAGCTCACGGTTGGTTTGGACAAGAGGGAGTTTTAGGGCGTCCCGATACCGGCGGTCAGGTAGTTTACGTCCTTGACCAGGCAAAAAGCCTAGAGAAGCAGTTACAAGAAGATGTCCTGCTTGCGGGTTTAGAGAAATTGAATGTCGAGCCAAAGGTAATTATTCTCACCCGCTTGATTCCCAATAGTGATGGCACCCTTTGTAATCAACGGCTAGAAAAAGTTCACGGTAGCGAAAATGCTTGGATTTTGCGAGTGCCTTTACGGGAATTTAATCCTAACATGACTCAAAACTGGATTTCCCGGTTTGAGTTTTGGCCTTATCTAGAAACTTTCGCCATTGATTCCGAAAGAGAACTACGGGCAGAATTTCACGGCACACCTGACTTAATAGTTGGAAACTATACTGATGGGAATTTAGTAGCATTCTTGCTGGCGCGACGGCTGAAAGTTACTCAATGCAATGTTGCCCATGCTTTGGAGAAATCTAAATACTTGTTTAGCAACCTCTACTGGCAAGAATTAGAAGATAAATATCATTTTTCCTTGCAATTCACAGCTGATTTGATTGCCATGAATGCTGCCAATTTTGTGATTAGCAGCACCTACCAAGAAATTGTCGGAACAGCGGATAGTGTGGGACAATACGAGTCTTACAAATGCTTTACCATGCCGGAGTTGTATCATGTTACCAATGGCATTGAATTATTTAGTCCTAAATTTAATGTTGTACCGCCGGGAGTAAACGAAAATAATTACTTCCCCTACACCCGAAATAAAGACCGCGTAGAGAGCGATCGCCAACGCCTTGCAGAAATGCTTTTTACTCTGGAAGATCCCACGCAAATCTTCGGCAAACTAGACGATCCTAACAAGCGCCCTCTCTTCTCAATGGCGCGTCTTGACCACATCAAAAACCTCACAGGTTTGGCTGAATGTTATGGTCAAAGTCAAGAATTACAAGAGCATTGCAACTTAATTTTAGTCGCGGGTAAGTTACGCGTCGAAGAATCAGATGACAACGAAGAACGCAGCGAAATTATCAAACTCTACCAAATAATTGACCAGTACAATCTCCACGGGAAAATTCGTTGGTTGGGTGTGCGCCTCTCCAAAACCGATTCCGGTGAAATTTATCGAGTCATTGCCGATCGTCAGGGAATTTTTGTCCAACCAGCTTTATTTGAAGCTTTTGGTTTAACAATTTTAGAGGCGATGGTTTCAGGATTGCCAACTCTTGCCACACAGTTTGGCGGGCCATTAGAGATTATTCAAGATAAGGTGAATGGCTTTTTGATTAACCCAACTAATTTAGAAGAGACAGCCACTAAAATTGTGGACTTTATCACAAAATGCGAACAAAATTCTAACTATTGGAGTGAAATTTCCCAGCGAGGAATTGACCGAGTTTACAGCACCTATACTTGGAAAATTCACACTAGCAAGCTGTTATCATTAGCACGGATTTATGGCTTCTGGAACTTTACCTCTATGGAAAATCGGGAAGATTTATTGCGCTATATTGAGGCTTTGTTCTATTTAATTTATAAGCCAAGAGCGCAACAGCTATTAGAACAGCATCAGTACCGATAATAATAAGTGAGGAGTGAAGAGTGAGTAATTATGAAAATCTAAAATTATCCTAACTCCTAACTCCTAACTCATAACTTTTAACTAAATTGTCAACGCACTCCAAGTTCGTTGACCAACTACTCCATCCACACCTAAATTTTGCTGGTTTTGAAAGGCTTTGACAGCAGTCTCTGTTAGTGCGCCAAAAATCCCATCTACTCTCACAGCATAACCGTTAGACACTAATAACTGTTGTAAGGCTCTGACAGCAATACCAGAACTACCGAAATAAAGAGTCGGTAGGGGTTCGCTACTAAACTTCTGAAACCGTCCTGTAGCCTTTGTACGGATTTTACCTCCAGACTGAAAAGATTTCTTCGGCTTACCGAAGTTAGAAGAAATTAGTCCCAGATTCTTTTTGCTAATTTTCTGAAGTATGTATTCTTTTTCTAGTTTTAGCGTTGAGAGAGAAGCCTGGGAAATCTCATCTGTCTGCATAAATTCAGGTGGCGTAACTTTAGCAGCTATCTCTAACTGACTCTGTTTTGACTGGTTTACGTCATTTTCCATCTGAAATAATTGCTGCTGTGGCAAATTGGTTCCAGATGCTTGTCTTATTGTTAACACGCCCGTCATCATCAGGCCAATTTCATTCATTTTAGTTTATTTTACTTGAATAAACAGCGTGTAGGCGTAGGCCGCCCTTAGATATCGCTTAGTACTCTCAGTTGTAGATATTGAAAAACTTTTTACCTTTTTTCATCTCGCCACAAAGCAATACCGCCTAATAAACCAGTGATATTAGGGATGAGTTTGACATTTAACGGGAGCTGTAAATTCACTCTCACCGCTTCACCACCACCAATGTAAAGGTAGTCATAATTAAACAGATGTTGCAAGGATGCGATCGCTTTTTCTAAACGCCTATTCCATCTTTTCTCACCAATTTTTTCTAACTCTGCACGCCCCAACTGCTCCTCAAAAGTCTTTCCTTTGCGAAACGGATGATGCCCCATTTCCATATTTGGTACCAACTTACCATCCACAAATAAAGCCGAACCAAACCCCGTACCCAGAGTAATCACCAATTCGACACCTTTACCAGCGATCGCACCAAATCCCTGCATGTCTGCATCATTAATCACCCGTACAGGCTTGTTTAAGTGTTTTAATAATGCTGTTTCCAAATCAAATCCGATCCAATCTGGATGTAAGTTTACCGCTGTTTCCGTGACTCCACAGCGCACCACACCAGGAAAACCGACCGAAACGCGATGAAATTCACCTTGAGCCGCTGCTAACACCACAATTGCATTAATTACAACCTCCGGTGTCGCAGGTTGAGGTGTATCCAAACGCGCTCTTTCTGTTACAGGATGCCCCGTAATATCCAAAACCATAGCCTTAACACCACTACCGCCAATATCAACTGATAGGGTACGAATCGATCCATTTTCTTCAACCATTGAGTTACATCCTTGTTAATGCTTGTTATTTCGTTATTAATTATGCTCTGCTGCATTTGATAATATCTTGGATGTTTGGAGAGTCTTTATATTGGTGGAAAGTGGGCAGATGCAGTCAATTTTTCCCCTCTGCCCCCTGCCCCTCTGCCTCTTTACCCTATGCCCAAAGTTAAAAATCCCATACATTCGATGCCGGACAGCATCTAGATTTGTTAATCTAAGAATAATGGAAATAGTACTAGCGTAGCTGCTTAACATCTATCGGGCAGCAAATTTCTATTAAAAGTAATATAAGAGAAAAAATTATGACGGCGTTTGAACCTCAAAGCATCCGCTCGTATAGCCAAGAAGATGTCCAACAAATTCTGCACTTAGCGATCGCTCGTCAAGCAGATGATAAAGACACAGAATTTTCTTATGAGCATATATTAGAAATTGCTGCTGAGTTAGAAATTTCACCTGAGTCTTTAAAATTAGCAGAGCGCGATTGGGTATTACAACAGGGCCAAGTTCAACAGCGAAAAGCTTTTGACGCTTACCGCATCAGAAGATTTCAGAAGCGTTTAAGCAAATATGCAATTTTCAATGGCTTTTTTATACTGCTTGATTTAATTACTGGTGGCGGAATTTCTTGGTCGCTGTACATTTTACTATTCTGCGGATTGCCTGTAGCACTTGATGTCTGGAATACCTTTCAAATCAAAGGTGAAGAGTATGAAATGGCATTCCAAAAATGGAGCCGCAACCATCAGATTAAGAAAACCATCAGCACAGTTTTGAATAAGTGGTTTAAGGTATTACAGGCTTAATCAAAACTTTCCCTAACGCTAATCCATCTCTACTTAATTCCCCCCAGAAACCTACGGTGTATACACAAGTCTGAAATAGCTGAAAAACCCAAGGTTTTACCCCACCCTAACCCTCCCCTTATAAAGGGGAGGGAACTGGATTTATTTTTCCCCCCTTTATAAGGGGGGATTAAGGGGGGTAGTTCGATTTGTCTGTACACTGTAGCCTAGAAACGGGGGGGAATATTTTGCGATCAAACCTAACTAGATACTGAATTAGCCGCCTCGGAAACTTTCTCAGGGGGTGGAAAGCCGCCCATGCGAATCTCTGAAGTGAAGGAAGTGATACTAAATCCACCAAAACTCTTAAGCACATTTACCCGCATTCGTAAATTGGGGCTAGCAAACCACAGGCGTTCCTCTGAGAATATGTTTTCATCCTCTGTAGTTAGGATCAAAGCACCATCGCTGTCAAATTTATAGCGTCCGGGAACTGGAGTTTTATTGGTATCAACTATTTCTCGGAGTAACCTGCCTTGGGTCGGATTATCCGCATCAGGTACCGAAACTAACACAGTTGAACCACTATGTTTTGTTTGATCCTTGTCCATTGTGCCGTTCCAGGTAATTTTGGTAGCACAGGAAGCAGAACTAGGATTAATGTTGTAACTTTCACACAGCTTGATAACTTCTGGACGATCTAATGGCAGCGTCTCAATGATGATATCTGACTTGCTATGTTCCGATTGGTTAAAAGCCAAATGTTGACTAGTACGATGAGAAAACCATTTACCAGTACTTAACTGAAAAAACTCTTCAATATTCATGAATGAAATTACCCTGCATCAAAATGCTAAAATTCCCACTTAATTATTATTAAAAGGTAGCAGGAAGCTTTAATGTTAAGCTTGATTGCCTATTTCCTCAAGCTTCTTGAGGCCAATTCTGGCTGCCTCAGCAACGTTGAAATGATTGTCTTTTTCCAAGTATTTTAAAGCTGAGACACTTTTGGGAGTAGGAAGATTTCCCAAGGCTTCTGCTAAACGCTGCCTCACTAACCAATCATCTGATTGGGCGAAGCGCAGGATCTTATCTACAGACTCGATGTCTTGAATTTCTCCCAGTGCAGAGATTGCAGCTTGTTGCAACACGACTTCTTTGCTATCCAAGGCCTGAATCAGAATTTGATGGGCACGGGGGTCTTTAATATTACCTAGAGAAACAGCTGCACTAAAACGTACTAGCCAATCAGTATCTTCATAAAATGCCCGTGAAAGCACCTCAAAGGCTCTGGCATCACCCAAATATCCTAAAGCACCGGCGGCATCAGCGCGTATACCATAATCGGGGTCATTTTCGAGAATTTTTACCAAAATAGAATAACATTCTGGGGTTGGCTTGATTCCCAGAGCAAATATTGCCATCGATCGCAGTTGCAAAGATTCATCGTCTAGTACCTTTTTAATCAAAGGGACTGCATCCTCAGCCGCAACATGACGCAGATTAGCAAGGGCTACCATGCGATCGCGTAAATTCGGACTTTCTAGCTGAGTAGAAATTTCTTGTAAGCTTAGAGCTGCCATTTAGTTCAAAGCGTTTTCTTTACTTATCTTAATTTACCCGATCTGTTCATCAGGCTGTCGCCATACTGAAGTAGGAGTTTGGCGACTTTACAAAATGGCTCAATTATGAATGAAAAAGCGATCGCGCTTACATCAGTGAAGGAAATCAGTGTAAAACGTCTGCCAATTGGGAAAATCACCCGCATCCATCATACCTCTCTCTAAGAAAAGGCGTACTACTTGCCAATTCGTTTAAGAAATATTAAGTACATCTTCATCGTGAATTGGTACGAGTAGTTACTGGGGCATTGGTTGGTTTAGACCGTTGTTATACTGTTGACTTTAACGGCGAAGAAATCGATGCGCCGACAGCATTGAGTCATCTGGGTTTAGAGCCATTACAATTACTTCCTAAAGAAGGATTGGCAATGATGAATGGCACCTCAGTCATGACAGGTATTGCTGCCAATTGTGTTTACGACACCAGAGTTTTATTAGCTTTGTCAATGGGGGCACATGCCCTAGCAATTCAAGGTTTGAATGGTACCAATCAATTATTCCACCCATTTATTCATCAACTCAAACCACATTCAGGGCAAAAATGGGCTGCGAACCAAATGCTGAACTTACTAATAGGTTCACGCTTAGTCCGCGAAGAACTAGATGGTTCTCACAACTATCGGGGTGGAGATCCAATTCAAGACCGTTATTCACTGCGCTGTTTACCACAATACATGGGGCCGATTGTAGATGGGATCGAGCAGATTAAAAAACAAATCGAAGTAGAAATTAATTCTGTCACCGACAACCCACTGATCGATGTTGAGAACCAAGTTAGCTATCATGGCGGTAATTTCTTAGGGCAGTACATCGGTGTAGGAATGGATCGGTTGCGCTACTACATCGAGTTGTTAGCTAAACATTTGGATGTGCAAATAGCCTATCTGGTAGCGCCAGAATTTAACAATGGCCTGCCAGCATCTTTAGTAGGGAACTGAGAGCGCAGTGTCAACATGGGGCTAAAAGGTCTGCAAATATCTGGGAACTCGATCATGCCATTGTTAACCTTCTATGGAAATTCGATCGCAGACAGATTTCCTACCCATGCCGAACAATTTAACCAAAATATCAACAGCCAAGGTTTTGCTTCGGCAAACTTAGCGCGTCGTTCAGTAGATACCTTCCAACAGTATATGGCGATCGCTTTGATATTTGGGCTACAAGCGGTTGATTTACGCACCTATTTAGTTGCAGATCATTATGATGCTCGTGCTTGTTTATCTCCCGCTACCAGAGATTTATATATGGCAGTGCGCGATGCGATCGGACAACCAGCCTCATCTGACCGTCCTTATATCTGGAACGACCACGAACAACCTCTTGACGAACATATTGCCCGGATTAGTGCAGATATCGCATCTGGTGGGCAGATTGTGCAAGCAGTTCAAGATATTTTGTCGAGTCTCAATTAAATCTTGAGGACAGTTAAGATGCACAAACAGAGTATTTCACCAAGAGTCAGCAAAGCTCCTCCCGGCCCTATCGGCTACCCGATTATAGGCAACCTCCCGCAAATGTTGCGGAATCCACTACAGTTTCTCACGAATGCCGTACAGGAGTATGGCGAAGTAGTCCATCTGGGAGCAATGGGGCCTCAACAGCTTTATTTAGTCTCTCACCCAGAGTACATCCTGCAAGAAAATAGCCGCAACTACATTAAAGGCGAAAACTTTAAGTCTATTAAGCAGGTAATCGGTAATGGTCTAGCAGTTGCCGAGGGTGACTCCTGGCGGCGCGAACGCCGCTTAATGCAACCAACCTTTCATCGCCATCGGGTTGGAGCATTAGTCACCTTCATGACTAAAACCATTAGCCAAATGCTAGATACCTGGAGCAGCATCGGCTCAGACAAACCCCTGGATGTCTTTACACAGATGATGCAACTAGCCCAGAATATCCTCCTCAAGAGTTTGTTGAGCATTGATTCTGAAGACGAAATTTCCGAGATGAATCAAGCATGGGATACTGCTTACGAGTATCTTAGTAGTCAACTATGGGCAGTGTTCAAGCTACCTCTATGGGTACCCACACCGAAAAACCGCGCCTTTGTGCAAGCGATGGGAACACTAGATAGAATCGTCTATCGGATCATTCGCTCCCGTCGGGAAAATAGTAATAGTCCTGACGACCTGCTCTCTATGCTGATGGATACTTACGATGAAGAGTCTGGTCAGGGAATGAGCGATAAACAACTGCGCGATGAGATTATGACCATCTTTACCGGTGGATTTGAAACTTCAGCAGCTGTACTTGCATGGACTTGGTACTTGCTTTCTCTTCATCCTCACGTCGAAAGTCGGCTCCAAGATGAACTCAAGAGTGTTTTAAATGGGCGTACTCCGACTCTTGAAGATTTACCAAAATTGAAATATACCAGGATGGTACTGGAAGAATCGATGCGGCTTTATCCTGGTGCGTGGGTTTATACTCGTACTAACTTACAAGCCGACGAGGTTGGAGGCTATCACATACCAGCTAACTCTGTAATCATAATTAGCCCTTATGTCACCCACCGCCTACCAGCTTTTTGGGAGAATCCCGAAGACTTCGACCCTGAGGGCTTCACAAAAGAACAAGCGGCTGCACGTCCACGCTATGCTTACTACCCCTTCGGTGGCGGGCCACACCAATGCATAGGTGAGATATTTGCGATGACTGAAATGCAGTTGATAGTTGCAATGGTGGCTCAAAAATATCGGCTGCACTTAGTACCTGGACATCCAGTTGAGGAAGAGCCAATGTTTACATTACGTCCCCGTCACGGCATCCTGATGACATTGGAACCACAAATCAGTCTTGGGGATGTTTATGCACCAGATATGCAGAAATGATTAGTCTAAATTCTCCAGCCTTTTTAGCCTGAAATCAATCTCTTCAAATTGAAACTGAGGTGATAGGTACTAGTTATGCTAATTGTGTAGATTTTTCTCATCATCAACAATGGAATCATAATTCTGGATGGAAGAATACTCTTAATAATCTTCGTTTAATTGTCCAACCTCTTTTACTATTTTGGCTGATTTATCCCTGGTTAGATATTTTTCCAAATTCTCATTTATTGCTAGGATTTAATCATTTAATTTGTGCCATGAACCAATTTAAACCCTTTTTTGCTTCTGGATGATTTCACTTATTTACTACTTGCTTATCTCGGAGAGTGACAGAAGAGGGATACAAGTGCCGATTTCTTGATTGTCTAGCTCTCTGTAGCGAATTTGATATTGCCATCATATTCAATAACTGGCCTGCCGTTGACACCCAGGAACGACTCAAAAGGATAAATCCTGGTAAGCAGTCGCGATCGCACTCGTAAACCAAAGCCGAATTTGTCAAACACGCTCATGTAAGGCTTAAATTCAGCCAAAATTACCCACTTATACGGGGCATATTGCTTGACAACGACCCATTCAAAAAGGTGTTGTTGATAAGTCATGTCGCATTATGTTGGGTAGTTTTCTTTCAAAAAGGTGTGTAATTCCTCATCAGAAAATTGATGAAACTTTTGTTTACCTTGGTCGATATATCTCATTCGGTGTTCAATTGCAGTTACTCCTGTATGTTTTGCTAATTCGTCAGTGACGAGTGCATAAGCGACAACCAGATATCATAGGAAGTCGTTGGAAAGAAGCACATCAGATTTTCGTTTTGTAATCCTCTTAATTGCCTAACTTTTATGACAAGTAAAATTAGTCAACCATCAGCAATTGACTGGTTTAAAGTACTTGCGGCTTATATAAATGAAAGTTATTTCATAGGCAGATTCCTCCTACAAAAAAATCAAGCTTGAAGGCGCGGTGGTGAAGAGTTAGCCGTGCCCTTAATAATTAGGCGGCCATTTGGATCGCGATCCATCACCAAGTCGGCACGGGGTGCTATTGATAAATTTGGGATTCTGCGTCGCGGTGGTTTTTTTGTCCGCAGCGCTGCGAGCGGTAATTCTGATGGCAGTAATTCCTCATGGAAATCTTGCTCGACGGCACGCGCCAAGCCAAGACGGGAACGATAAATTATCCCGTGGGCATCGTCAAGCAGTTGGGTGAGGGTTAAAACCTGCTTCTTTAGCTGCTCAATTTCTTTTTCTAGTTGGCGAATCCGTTTTTTTCGTGTTACATACTTTCCTTGGTGCTGAGTCATGAGTTAAAAAATGCGACTGGTCGCAAGGGTTTGCGCGTTTTTCAAAGAAACTGTGATCCGTTGCATTCCACCGTGTGGTATGCAATTTCGCGATCATGCATCTGTGCGTGAGCCATTACCTACACGCCAGCCTCTACGGGATTTTCACCCAGGTCTTAATTTCCACGGCCCACCGTGTCACCACGTCGGCATAAGCCCTCTGGTAATGTGGAATGCCCTACTAAGGTCGGTTACAGATTGGGGCCCCCATACAAATGCACGTCACCAGCTTTTATCCAAGCCGCGACTTGTGTAGACAAACACCTCATGTCTCTACTCGCTTGCATAACCACTTACGGGACACTGGTAGCCTGAAACACTCTTCATCAGCTTTCAACGGCTATTACACAAAGTGCTAATTTTCCCGGATTTGGCAAAAGCTACTGAGATGAGACACTTTAGTGAAACCAGCCTAATAAACCATCTCTTTGCCGAGTCAGTTATATCGGCTGGTCTTTTTTTGTCGCTATTGCTGGAAGGCCCAGGGGAAGATTAAGCATCGGCATATAGCCGGAGGGAATGTGCGATCGCAGTTGGCGCAGCACAGGAAGGGGGAGGTTGAGATTGCGATCGCAGATGGTCAATCTCCGGTGGAGATTGAAAAATTAATCCGCTCCTGGCGCTGACTAATGACTAATGACTAATGACTTTTGATAAATGAACAGAGAAGAAGCAGTGAACATTAATCAGCGAGATTGGCAGGACGCTAATTGCTACGAGCTTTACGCCGATCACCAATTACGGGAGATCGTAGGAAACCTGAAGCGATACTCCGATCCTGAGCTAGTAGGGTTGAGGCGGGTGCTGATGTTCTTGTCTAAGGTTTAATATATGGTGGTCAAGTGCTGGCGATTCGCAGGCAAAGATGGGAACAACGTCAACAGTTACGAACATTTTGCTTGTGGTACTACACCGGAATTTCGCGATAATGCATGCAGCAGGTGATGGCAAGAATTTGTACATGGATGGAGTGCTATTAATCAGCGCTGGATATTATTACAAATCCGGCACAGAGTTCATCACCCAACCACATGACAGTACGCCTAATGCTGGCTACATCTCAAGCGGCAGCTGTAACGCTTGCCCAACTATTAATACTTACAACTGCGTAAATGGTGCTTGTGTTCCTGACGTAACAGGAATATATAAGTCACTATCGGAGTGTGAAGTTAATTGCGGTACTAATCGTTGTAGCGGCAAGTGCATTAGCAATAGTGATTGGGCAGCAATAGAAGGTCTTTCTCATCAATTAAGAAATCGGAATTGCGGCTGCAAAAGCTGTGGGCATAAGTAGTGAAGCACTAGCTGCGACAGGACGATTAGCTGGTAGATTGCTGGAGGCTTTCAACGCGATCGCTACGATATTCACGCTTATCGAACAGCTGGCAACCCTCAATGTATTAGGTGGGCGTATTGATGCCGTAGAAAGTGGGTTAGTACAGCTTGGCAATGATGTATCGCGTATTCTGGGCAAGTTGCTAGGGTTGCAAAACCGTATCGGTGCTAATGAGTCACTGACTGTACAAGTGAAGAATATCGCCCTTGATGCCAAGAGTATTGGTGAAGCAGCAAAATTACAAGCTGGTGCAGCGCAAGTAACAGCTACTCGTGCTGAGAATTTCGCAATTACCGCAAACGCCAACGCCAAGACAGCACAAACAACAGCCGACGGTGCAGTTCGTAATGCCGCGATCGCAAATGAAAACGCCACCACAGCCTACAAACAAGGCATCAAAGCAGAAGTATTTGAATTAAAGGCTTTTATAGCCGCTCAACATCAACAAACACAGGGTGTATTAGGCAATGCGATCGCTGGTATAAAAGCCAGTGTTAGTAGTGGTTTTGCAACAGTAGTAAGTGCCTCCAACTCTGTAGTAAACGGAGCGAATTTAGCGTTACTAAATGTCATCAACAATAAACTTGGTGTTCAGTTGGCAGGTGGCATATCAGGAAAGCTCACACGTTTTGCTGATTGGATGCAGCTTGATAGGGTGCTAAATGTGATGATACTCGCCGCGACTGTTCATAACGCGTTGATGCTTTCAAATGACATAGGACAGACTCTAGTTGGAGCAATTAATAATGTTCTTCAATTAATCGGATTGAAAAAAGAAGATGGAAGTAATTTTGACATTGGCTCTGTAATCAGTAGCTCTATTGAAAACTTAATTAAGGGGGCAATCGGAGCCGAAAACTATACTGAACTAAAAGAAGATTGGGCAAAAGCTAATCGAATTTATCAAGCGACAATTAATATATTTAACGCTCTTCAAGGCTTGTCGTTGGCAATACTTACCGGGCTAGAAATGACCGCCGGTAAAGTTGCAAAGATTGGAAATGCACTTCGGAACGCTGGAGAAGTTTTAGAAACAGCTTACGGTTGGATGAATCCACAGCCAAAATTTAATCGCGTTACTCAAGGTTTAGAAAGTCTTCAAAATGGTGCATCAACTATTCAAATGGTGACTCAAGCACCGTTGGATGTTGTCAACGCAGTTACAGAACTTACAACTGCAAACACTGAGCTTGTAAAGGCAATTAAAGAAGATGACAAACCCGAAAACAAAGGCAAAGAATCACCAGAACCAGACAAACTAAAAGCGGATCAAGCATCTGCAAAACTTATTAGTGCATCTCTAGAATTAGCCGATATAGATTTAGACCCAGATGATTAAGTATGCCATTACCAGATAACTTTAATGAATGGGAATTTCTACAAGATACCGTTAGACGCTGGCATAACAAAACAGTTAGTCAGTGGTTTAAAAACCAAGAGGTTAACGATATCTCTACACCAAAAGCAGCATTACGTCATGCTTGCATAATGAAAGATGAAGATACGGCAACGATGACCATGATGCGGCTATGGCTATTTGAAGTAACCGCAGGTCACACACAAAGCTTGCAAGCTCCTATTTATGGCGTTCCAGTTCAAGAACTTCAGAGAAACGTTAAATATAAGCCTCAAGTTAAACTTTGATACTTTTCAGTTGACATTAGAGGGTGCTTACTGGCTAAAAGATTTACGTCTTACTCTTTGGGAATACCAGGGGGCGGATTATGATTCTATTGAACAATCTTTAACCTCAGATATACAGCCAGCCTTAGCACGGATTGAACAGAAAATTGATGATATTTCCAATTATGGCGCTGGATAAATGACTTGGCTCAACTTAGGTACTTTTAATTTAAAAAAGAGTTGGTTAATAGTACCTTCTGCTGGAGAGGTTTTTCGAGTCAAGCACTTTCTTAGCGCTCAATCTGATGGCAAATATTTAAAAGCCGCTATTGCCAAGATTTTTGAGGAAGATAATGAAATCAATATTTATAGCCCTCAAAGACTCAGTTATCGGAGTCTAGAAACAGAGATTTTCTATTTTCCTAAAGATGTCGTTGGGAATGGTTTAGGATTTCTCCGGCTGGATGACACAGATGTAATTTGGTCAATTAATGTTCAGGTTTATCAAGAAAATATGTTTTACTCTTCGATTAACAAAACAGCAGCTACTAATGCTCAACCAACTAATGATGCTAGTGTTACTACTTCAAAAACTTTAATTGTTAACGAAAAAGCAGATGGCAGTCGGCACTCGTGCCTATTTACTAATACAGGCCCTTCAACTGTGTATTTTAAGTACGTACCAATTGGGGTTGACTACACTACCAATACTGTGATTGTTTCTGCTACTAGCTACGATTTTTGTTGGCTCCTGGAGAAAAGTTTCTTGACAATAATTCTAGCCAAAATGCAGTTGTAGGAATCTGTTCAGGAGTAGTTACAACCACTGCCAAAGTTAAGGTTACGGAATACATCTACTCATGAAAATTGATGCTAATCTAGCCAGCTTTGTACTGGCTTTTGTTGGCGCGGTATCGGGTTGGATAACTTGGTGGATTAATAAACTTAAGTTTGAGCGGCAATCGACAACTCAACAAGCAGTTGCAGCCGCAGAAAAAGCCCTTAATGATAAACGCGACTTCAATCACCTTGTAAATAATCAAATCCAAATATCTGACGGCATTGCCCACGGATTTAAGGATCTCGAAGAAATGCTTGACGATCTGATCAAGGAACTTTTGGAAATTAAAGCTTACTTAATCCGTTATGGTATCGCTCCAGACCAAATGCCACGCAAGCGAGGCAACCAAGAGTAACCACTGGGGATTTGCTATGAATGTATTTCGTTGTTCAGATGGTTTTTACATCACTGGGAATGATCTAGAGTTATGTTCTTTGGCTAGAACCTTAGAAGCCGCCAAGCTTGACCCTTATTGGAATGGCGAGGGCGATACACTGATACTAGATGACGATGAACATCCCCAAGACAAGGTTATTTCTTTTCTCAAAGCCTATTTTGAATTGCGGAATCTAGATTATGAAATCACTGGGGATTCAGCATAAATCGCAATTTCTCATAATAAAATTTTTAGCTGATACCAGTAATATCCCGGTATATAATTACTCATATACAAGGGCAAGAGGTAGAAAACACGAGAGTAGTCGCTACAGACTTGGGAGTAGTCGCTACAGACTTGAGAGTAGTCGCTATAGTATTCTAATAAAGCTTACTGGTATATCTCTTATCTTGCGGCACAATCTAGGGGCAGCGATGGTAAAGTCAAATATATGTGAAGGTGGTAACTATGACTCAAACCCTACCCAAGTTAGTAACCTTTGAACAATTTATCGAGTGGTACCCCTCAAACGGGGCGCTATATGAACTACATAAAGGAGTTATTCTAGAAATGCCACCTCCAACTGGTGAACACGAAAATGTTGTTGGATTTTTGGCGGCACAGATAACCTTCCAGTTCTTGCAAATGGGACTTCCGTTTCGCATCCCCAAAACTGCTTTTGTCAAAATTAAAAGCAATAACTCAACCTATTCTCCTGACATTTTGCTATTAAATCATGACAATCTCGTGAATGAACCTCTGTGGAGCAAGCAATCGACTGTTATTCAAGCTGCATCTATCCCATTAGCTGTCGAAGTTGTGAGTAGCAACTGCTGGCGAGACGACTACTATGACAAGTTCAGGGATTATGAAGAGATGGGGATTCCTGAGTATTGGATTGTAGACTATGCTGCGATCGGTGGCAAAAGATTTACTGGTAATCCTAAACAAAAAACTATTACAATTTGCGAATTAGTTGACGGAGATTATCAAATGACTGTGTTTAGGGGAAATAATTTTATTGCATCGCCTTTATTCCCCAAACTCAACTTTACAGCACAGCAAATTTTTGATTCTGCTTTGTAAGTTTTGGCTTGAACGTATCAATGAGTTAAACTGCTTTTGAAGAATTCCATATTGTACATTTGCTCTGCTATTTTGCATTGGCTTCGCAACACTTTATCAAAGGTTGTTTAGCTAAATTCTCTAAATCTACGGATTGAAGCAAATTCATCCACTCCACCGCTAAAGTTGGATCTTCAGGTTTGCTAAGACGTAATTCAGCTACAGTAGTTAAGGCATCGTACCAAATACCATTCTCGGCATAAAGGTTTACCCGTTGCTGAGGAGTTGCTTGCTTCAAGCTATCTACTAATTGAGGATTTGGATTGACTCGTTGCACCCATCCTTCCACATACTCACGTTCTAGAGGTTGTTGGGGATTGCAAATGACTTTTATCTTAAAAAACCAGTGATACATCTTGTCTACTTGCAATGGGGGAGCATTTTCATTTAAGCGAATGCTAACAATTCCTGGTGTTTCTGGTATTGTTACCATTGTTCGGTAAAGAGTTTGACTTGATTTACCTGACTCATCTTTGACAACAAACTCAATGGAATCAATTAGAGACTTTTGATAGGGGACAAAAAACCAAAAAGTTGGATATTCTTCATTTGTCAAACCCCAAACTTTAGTAACAGAAATAGCTTCTGTTTGCCCTTGATTGACTGTTTGTTTGTATATAGGTACAAGTCCAACTACAGACTGATTCCCAACACCACAACCGCGACTTGCAGCCCCTCCGCGATCGCCTGCTGCACCCCTGTCTGGAGGAGGCGGAGGAGGCGAAAATTTCTTAGGAGTGACCGCCACAACTGGTGTCATCCAAATCATTGGAGAATAGCCGATAATTACCCACAAAGTCATTCCCACTGCCGCGATTAATTGCATTTTTTGCCAATAGCTTTTCATCTGAATTCTGACTCCTGAATTCTGACTTTTCCAATATTAATTTTTAAATTTCATGTTTAAGTAAGTTGTAGCTATTAAACTATTAACTACTAAAGCCAACATAGCAGGAATGAGGGGAACCCAACAACTATATACAATTAAAAATATAAAACAGCTAACGTATAAACTAATAATGGCTATTCCTCCTGCCAAACTTAAGTAAATGAATCGGTGCAGATAAGCAGTAAATAAACCGCCTAAAAAAGACCAACCCCAAACCCAAATTACCTCACCCCAAAGCGGCCAAGTCCACAACAGAGGTTTTCCGTCCAAAGCAGCACTGAGCAGTTGACTGACCATCTGCGCTTGTAAAAAGACTCCTGGTATTGCCTGTAATTTTCCTTGAGGAGTGATGTAGGGAGTTAACCAGTAATCACCAAAAGTTTCTGCTGTTGTGCCAATAATGACTATTTTGCCTTTGACTGCATCGGCATTTAGCTTACCCCTTAACACTTGTTGTAAGGTCATACTTGGTGCAATCGCTTCTGGTGAAGGAGAAGAACGATAATTTAATAAAATTTGGTGCCCAAAAGCATCAACTCCTTGATAACCTCCGGTATGAGCTTCTATTGGTTTAAATGTCACCTTCCCTAATTGCCATGCGCCATCAGGGGTAAATTGCAACCGAATTCCTTTCGTATACAGGTAACGCAGCGCCAGTTGAACATTCAAGGCATAGGGCGCAGTACAAGGAGATGAGGGCGCAGGAGTCAACGCTAACAGCTGGCGACGCACAACATTATCTGAATCTACGGCAATATCGCTAAAACCGAGATTATGTGAAGAAACTTCTGGGGGTGGTTTTACACCTGGTTTTCCGGCTTGAGAATCGCTGAGTTGACACACCCCAACAAAGCGATCGCTTTTTCGCATCCTTTTTGCCAATGCTGGATAATCCTTATCCACTGGATAATCTCGATATATATCCAAACCAATAACTTGTGGTTGATATGCCTCTAATTTTTCTAACAGTTTGGCAAGTGATTTATCTGACAACGAACCTTGAGGTTTTTCCGGTTTTTGCGCCTGGACATCTTCTTCAGTTACAGTGATAACCAGTAGGCGTGAGTCTGGTTTTTCAGCAGGGCGCAAGCGTACCAGTTGGTCAAATGCACTTAACTCTAATGTTTGCAGCACGCCCAAATACCTTACCCCGATTAATATTCCGGTTACTACCATGCTCGTCAGTAATATTAATGAAAAGCCAAGCCGATTTGTGGTTCTTCTAACAGGCGTGGTTTGAGACAAAGATGCAGGAAGATTGGGTGGATTTCTAAACAATTCTCCCCAATTCAACGGCATCTCAGCCGGATTTTGAAAGATCGCAGGCAACCATGTCGCGCAGGGAAATTGGTTTTCTAGTCCCTGTAACCTTTCTCGTGCTTCCCTGACGGCTAAATACAACGAGCCTCCCCGCGCAAAGGCTTCTAAAAAATACTTTAAAAACTGTTGCGCGACGCGATCGGGTACAGGCTCTCGCATGACGATAATTTGGGGAATATGTAAATCTGCAAACTCCCATGCCAATCCCAAGCCATCACAGGAATTGAAAATCGCTAGTTTTAGACCTCGCTCTACTGCCTTTTTCAAGGCATACTTTAACTGGCTAATTGTGAGACTTTCTGTTTGATTAATGTAGATTTTTCCGGTTTGATCCGTTTCCTGAGTGGAACTATGTCCGGCGAAAAATAGAATCTGCCAATTCTGCTCCCATAGCTGGTCAGTCAGGTCAAGACATTGTGGTTCAACTAAAAAAGTAATATCTGTATTGGGTAACAAATTAAGCAGCGCTTGGTCTGCTTTGGTATCAATACCTTGACTGTTACCCAAAATCGCTAAGATTTTTACTTTGTCGGATGTAGTTGCTATGCGGTTAAGATTGACTTGTTCGTAAGCAGGAGCGCTCAGGGCGATTTCCGCCTGGGGATAGCGTTCTAGCAAATCCCAAAGATGCCAGGGAAATTTCTGTAATCGCAGGTCTTTGGTTTGTAAAAGCATCCGAATATTATCCACAAGCATGAGTTTTTCTAACAATTTCTCGCGGATGGAACGAAAAGAATCGGAAGCAAGCCAAGTATTAAAACTTACTTTAAATTCCTCACTCACCTGCTGGCAGTATTCGAGGCTGGGGGCTTGGGTAAGTTGTTTAGCTAAACCAATCGGACGAGATGGCAGCCTTAAATTACGATAAATAGATTGCCAACGATGATAATCGCGGAGAATTTCTGGGTTAGGGGGAAGCTCACCTGTGATTTCCACAGTCGGGCGGACATTTTCATCGCCAATCTGTAAAGTCACGGTAAAACCTTGTTCAAAGTTTCCCTCCCCTAACTTTAAGATGATTAACTTGTCCACAGCTAGTTCTCCCTAGATGTTGAGTTGTATCTATGTGAGCTATACCCATTGGTGTCAACTTAAGCTTAAACGCTTGTCCCACATACGCTTTACCCCACCCTAACCCTCCCCCCTTCGACAAGCTCAGGGCATCGCTTGTAAAGGGGAGGGAACTCGATTTCCGGCTTCCCTCCTTACCCTAACCCTCCCCTTACAAAGGGTGGGGAACTCGATTTCCGGCTTCCCCCCTTTACAAGCAGGGCTGTTTCATTCGATCTCTTAGATATTTTATCAAGAGTATGAGTCAGAAATTTGCTTGATTTGGTCATCGAAAAGCTACCACCTCAACGAGTAAATTTCAGTGTGATCGCGATTTTCTTGCCCAATCAGATTTTTTAGTCACCTGACTTTTTTGCTTGAAACGCTTGTAAATCAGAGCCTTTTAGGGAATGAAACAGCCCTGCCTTGTAAAGGCTTGTCATTACCAACATCTTTTAAAGTGAGGTAGGGATGTAATAGAGTC
>NZ_JAVRCK010000080.1:0-42651 GCF_034530815.1 Nostoc sp. DedSLP03 | reverse complement strand
CGCGAACACTATTTTCTTTGTTTTACCTCTATTTCTCCTTAACCGAGCAGTATTGCATGGGGAGTTAGCGGGTGGAGGAGTGTCACGAACCGCACAAAGGCATTTCCTGAACTCGCGTATTCTGCAAGTATGCTTACTAAATCATCAGTGCTGGGGTTGTAGAGGCGGCTGAGTCCGCGCAATGTGGGACTGGTTTGGCGGGTGGTGGGTTGTACAATCAAATCGCGGAGGGTTTCGCGGATGGGTGCAGGGGTGTTGTGATTTTGAGCAACTGCGCGACGGACTTCGACTTTTTCATCGTTTGCCAGTTGTGTCAGTATCGTTTCAGGTAGGTTAGAATTGCTAGCCGCAGCAGTGCGTACACTGGAGTTTTCATCACCTGCGAGAACTTGTAAAACAGTAATTGGTGTATTGGGGTTAGTTGCTACTTTGATTCGCACCTCTACTTGTTCATCCTGCGCCAGTAATTCCAAAACGCTTACAGGTGAATTGATTGCAGCCGCAACAGCTTCACGCACGGATATTTCCGTATCTTCTGCTAAACGCAACCACAAAGCCTCTGTCAAATTGGGATGGCGAACTAAACAAACGCGCACTTCTACACAAGGATCTTGGACAAGAATGCTCAGTAGTTGTGGTGTTAAGCTGGGGTTGTATGCAAGCGATCGCACTATACTATCATCAGTTGTAGGTGGAATAAACGAGCGAGGATCGGGTGTTGCACCAATAAATTCTCTTCTTGCTAAAATCTCCAATGCCTCAATAGGTGTGCGAGGATTACCAGCTATTGAACGCAACACATCATTATGATCGCCCGGAAATGCACTTTTGAGCATATCTACTGTTTGATTTGGCGTATTTCCTGAATTTTGGCTACTCAGAACAATTTCAGCAAGTGCGCGAGGCGGTGTGTTGGGATTGCGAACAACTTCCAAACGAGTTGTAAAATCTGGGTGACTAGCTAGCACTTCCAAAGTTTCAGGAAATGTATTAGCATTACTGGCGACAGCACGAACTGTAGCTACATAAGAATCTCTCGCTAACTGTCTTAAAACGGTAGCTGGTGTATTAGGGTGAGATGCGACTCGATAACGCACTGAACTATCAGTGTGACTTGCTAACTGTGACAAAGTTTCAGCAGGCATTTGTGAACCTTTGACAGGATGTTTAATAAAATCAGCAAGATTTTTGCTACTCATACTCTTAACTGCTTGAGCAAGTACGATTCCTGGTGTATTAGGATTGCGTTGATTTACAAGATTTTCTTCTAAGCCTAAGCGAGTCAGAATTGTGACAGGAGTGTTAGGGTTAGCAGTCAGTTTCGTTTTTACTTCACGGCTGGTATCGTTGGCTAACCGCATCAAAATTTCAACAGGTGTATCGCGATGTTCTGCAACTCTGGCTCGGACTTGCTCAGATTCATCTTGCGCCAATATTTCTAATAGTTGAATAGGCGTTGGTATTTTATTCTGAGATGATTGATGGAGAAGCCATAAACGCACATTCAAGATTTTATCTCGCCCCAATTCTAGCAAACTTTGTAGTGGTAAATTGGCATTTTGTAAAACAACTTGACGCACAGTTTCATCTGCATCTTTTGCTAGTTCTTCCAAGACTTTAATCGGAGTTTTATTACTACGTGCTGCGGTCAATTTCGCTTTTTGATCTCCCTTTTGCACAACCTGTGTTAAAGCATGAGGACTGTCGGGACGACGTGCTATTAGTTCGTTTGCTTTTGCAGTTTCTTCTGCTTCTGATTGAGCTAAAAGTAAACAGTAAGATCCCAAAATCATTTGTTTGTATTCTTTTTCTATCAGCATTTGTTGATGTTCATCTAAGTAAGGTAAATTGATATTTATCAACGCGCATTTCCGTACTTGTATGTCACTATCTTTCACTAGCTCAATCAAAACTTCCGCGGGTATCGAAGGATTTTTCGCTACATAACAACGGATGATGCTATCTGATGATTTTGCCAGTTCTGCCAAGGTGTTAGGTGATGTGTTTGGATCTCGGCTTTGTTGCTCTAAGCTTTGCTGTTTATCTTGTGGTCTAGATCCTGATGAAATATGATAAACATGGTCAGTTGACTTTGTTGCTAATAGACGCTTTTTGATAGCTTTCGGTGTTTTCGGATTGCTGAGAACTGCTTCCCGTACTTGAAAGCTTGAATCTTGAGCCAATTGCTTGAGTGTAGTTCTTAATACTTGTGGATGTTTAGCAATATTAATTCGCATTGACTCTAATGAATCATTTGCTAAAAGTTCGAGAATTTCTCCTGATATGTTTGGCTGATTGATTACCGAATTAACGTAATAGTAAAAATTTTTTTCACTGCGATCGCATACCACTTGCTCTATAATAATTAGGGGTAAATTTTTCCTTTGAGTAATAATTGTACGTTTGTGTTTGGGATATAGTTTTAATAATACTTGCTCTGAAATCTTCGGATGTTTTACTAGAGCCGTTTGAATTTCGTTATCAGTATGGTTTGCAAGCAAATTGAGTGCTTCTGTTGGAGTGAAAGGATTCTTCGCTACCGCTAACTGAATTGCATATACAGCATTTCCAGCCAACTGCATCAGTGTCTCTGCCGATGTTTCTGGATTATTCGCTACCGCTAACTGAATTTTGTACACCGCATCTCCAGCCAACTGCATCAGCGTCTCTGCTGTCGCTGAGGGATTTTGCGCCACAGCCAACCGCACCCACGGCCAACTACTCTGCCCCAGCATCCCTAGCTGTTCTGCATCTGTATTCCAGTTAGAGGCAATGGTATGCTGCCCTTCTACCAGTTCAATTAATGGTGGTGGACAACTAGGATTAAATTTCACCGCCAACCGCACTGGTAATTCTAAATCACCCGCTAACTGTTCCAATATTGCCAAGGGCGTTTCTGGCGACTCTGCTACTTGCAAGCGTGGTTCTAAAGTTGGCTCCTGTGCCAGTCGTTCTAATAATTGCAACCGATAGCGCAAGGGCATTTGGGGATTTCGTAACCCTTGAATTAGCCGCTCGGCTGGAACCCACTCGCTGAGAAAGCATGGTGGTACTGGGCCTAACTTTAGCAGTTCTACAGCGAGGCGATCGTTTTGCCCTAGTTGCTGTTGTTGCAGCATTGCATCTACTGCTTGCTGCCATCCGTCTGTTAGTTCACCAGCCAAATTTACGTGCAAACTTGCAGCTTGTGCTACCTGCTCATCAGGACTATTAACTAGAATCTCTAAGAGACTGCGCGGTGTTTGGAGAAAACTAGCAACGGCTAATTGCAAAGCTACTGGCTGCTGCAACAACAGCTCTGATGCTGACAAGAATGCTTGCAAATCTGATACACTAACTGGCTGAAGAGGTTGCATGGCTGTATCACTAAAAGTAGTAGTACATTAATACTATACAAAGGATACATCAAAACTATTGTGAAAGTTTTGTGTCCCTATCTTTATAATTCCCAATAGCAAACAGACTTAATACAGTAATCCTATTTGATTTGTGAGAATTGCAAGCTACACGTGTCTCAATGCGGTTTGGTTAATGTTTCGTTTTAACCTTTGAATGGGACTATAAGGGTTCTTGTCCCTTATGAGGTACAAAAACCAACACCACCCCGCAAGTGAGGAGGGGAATATGATGTACCTAATACGATTACTAAACGCTATAATCATCAAAATTTGATATAAATTTCCACCAATCTTAATCACACCAAATATTTGTTGTTATTTACTTAATTTGATTATGATTGTTGGCGCTGTTACAACCCGGAATTTTAAAACCGTTTACTATACCTGAGTACTTTGATAAAACAAAAGTAGTTTGCTAAAAACATAAACCTATAATTTGGTAGAGATATTCGTTGTTATCCTAACCAGCTAAATCACTTTATCTCAGTCAAATCTCAACAATTTCCAAATTATTTTATGGACTTATAAATGATAAATCAACAATAACTGACTTAAGAAGTAGGAATTAGCAAACAAGTACGGAGAAAAGCCTAATCTATTCTTTTTTCTGCGCCACTAGTTAAGAGGTAATCTATGGTGCGAAACTCAAAGCTAGGGTACAGAACGTTCCCTAAGTCTATTCTGCGTCCATCCGTTGCTATAGGTATAACTATATCTTTATTGGTTGGCGGCATAAGTTTTTATATAGTAAAACGCTGGCAAAATTATGCCAATCAAGAGGCACAAGTACCAGCAACACAATTGCCACAATTAAAAACAGTAACAGCTTTAGGGCGACTCGAACCACAGGGAAAGGTAATTAAACTCTCTGCTGCGGTGTCTGCGGAAGGAAGTCGGGTAGAAAAGTTGTTGGTAAAGGAAGGGGATAGGGTAAAAGCAGGACAGGCGATCGCAATTTTGAACAGCCGCGATCGCCTCCAAGCAGCATTTAAAGAGGCACAGGAACAGGTAAAAGTAGCCCAAGCAAACCTAAACCGCACCCAAGCAGGTGCTAAACGCGGTGAAATTGCCGCTCAAAAAGCTGCGATCGCCCGCCTAGAAGCCGAACGCCAAGGTGATATTAATGCTCAAGCCGCGACAATTGAGCGATTCCAAGCCGAAGTGCGTAACGCCCAAGCAGAAGACGAACGCTATCAGCAACTATATCAACAAGGCGCAATTTCCGCTTCCCAACGGGATAGCAAGCGTTTAAACTTGGAAACCGCCCAAAAAAGCTTGCAAGAAGCCCAGGCACAGTTAAATCGTACCCAATCAACTAGCCAGCAACAAGTTAAACAAGCTACAGCAACACTTGATGAAATCGCCGAAGTGCGGGGAGTAGATGTAGAAGCCACCCAAGCAGAAGTCAATCGTGCCGTAGCAGCCATGAATCTGGCAAAAGTCAATCTTGAACAGGCTGTAGTGCGATCGCCCCAAAATGGACAGGTATTTGAGATCCATACCCATCCTGGAGAATTAGTATCAAATGATGGCATTGCAGATATTGGACAAACCAGCCAGATGTATGTCATCGCCGAAGTCTACGAAAGCGATATCGGCAAAGTGCATTCAGGGCAGCAAGTACGAGTACTTGGTGATTCTCTGCCAATTGAATTGCAAGGAATCGTAGATCGCAAAGGCTTGCAAGTGCGACGACAGAATGTCATTAACACAGATCCCGTCAGCAATATCGACAACAGAGTAGTAGAAGTCCACATCCGACTAGATGAAACTTCCAGCCAAAAAGCCGCCACCTTAACCAATATGCAAGTTAAGGCAGTAATTGAATTGTGAAATTTGTCATTAGTCATTAGTCATTAGTCATTAGTCATTTGTCATTTGTCATTGGTCATTGGTCATTAGTAATTCTCCCCTGCCCCCTGCCCCCTGCTCCCTGCTCCCCTGCTCCCCTGCTCCCTCATCTCCCCACTTCTTTCTTATCATGGGATTGCTCAAACAACTGCGACGGCGAACCCCTCTAGGATGGCTGCAACTGAATCATGAAAAAAGCCGTCTTTTCGTAGCATTATCAGGCATTGCCTTTGCGGATCTTCTCATGTTTATGCAGCTAGGTTTTCAAACTGCGCTGTATGACAGTAACACCAGACTACATCGCAGTTTGCAAGCAGACATTGTTTTAATCAGTCCCCAAGCCCGTAACTTAGCAAGCTTGTCTATATTTTCTCGGCGGCGACTTTACCAAGCAATGGATATACCAGGGGTGAAGTCGGCCCAAGCAATGTATTTTAACAATACAATCTGGAAGAATCCCCAAACACACCGTGAAACAGGGGTGTTAGTTATCGGCTTTAACCCAGACAAACCAGCTTTTGACTTACCAGATGTTAACCAGCAACTACAAGCGATCAAAATGCCGGATACGGTGTTGTTCGATCGTGGTGCAAGAGGAGATTATCAAAAAGCGATCGCTCAAATTGACCAAGGTAAAACCCTGACTACTGAAATAGAACGGCGCACAATTACTATTAGTGGCTTATTTCAAGTCGGCGCTTCCTTTGGCTTTGATGGCAACCTGATTACCAGCGATCAAAATTTTTTGCGGCTATTTTCTGGGCGACAGTCGAGCAGTGTCAGTCTAGGTTTGATTCTTCTAAAACCAGGTTATGAACCGAAAAAAGTAGCAGCAATGCTCAAAGCCTACCTCAAAGATGATGTCAAAGTATTAACCCACGCCGAATTTATTGAATTTGAAAATAACTTCTGGAGAACAAATTCCCCAATTGGGTTTATTTTCAGTCTAGGTGTATCGATGGGATTTGTGGTAGGCGTAATCATCGTCTATCAAGTCCTCTCTAACGATGTTAATGCCCACGTTCGAGAATACGCCACCTTCAAAGCAATGGGATATCGCAATTACTACCTGCTAGGTGTGGTGCTTGAAGAATCGTTGATATTAGCAGCATTGGGCTTCTTTCCTGGATTAGGAGTGTCCTTAGTGCTTTATCAACTGACTCGCAGTGCTACAAATTTGCCCATGTACATGACCGCGATTCGGACATTACAGGTATTAGTACTGACCATCATTATGTGTACAATTTCCGGTGCGATCGCCACCCGCAAACTCCAAGCCACCGATCCCGCTGATATGTTTTAAAAATTGTCATTTGTCATTGGTCATTGGTCATTTGCAAAGAACATAGACGCACCAGCGGCTTCCCGCAGGGTAGGACAAATGACCAATGACGACCGTCACGAGTAATCGATCTATTTATGACTAGTCAACCCGTCATTTCTATTAAAAATCTCGACCACCACTTTGGTCACGGCTCACTCCGCAAGCAAGTTTTATCTAACATCAATCTAGAAATTAATGCCGGTGAAATTATTATCATGACCGGGCCCTCTGGTTCTGGAAAGACTACCTTGTTGACCTTAGTGGGTGGATTGCGTTCTGCCCAATCCGGTAGTTTGCAGGTGTTGGGACGAGAACTTTGTGGTGCTAGTGCTGAAGAACTAGTGCAAGCGCGACGCTATAACGGTTATATTTTCCAAGCACATAACTTGCATGGTAGTTTAACGGCACTCCAAAACGTCAAAATGGCTTTAGAATTGCACAAACATCTTGAGTTAAAAAAAATGCAAGCTAGGTCAGCCCTAATGTTAGAGCAAGTAAGATTAGGAAATCATTTGCATTACTATCCCGATCGACTGTCTGGGGGACAAAAACAACGAGTAGCGATCGCTCGTGCTTTAGTCAGTCATCCTCAAATAATTCTCGCGGATGAACCCACCGCTGCCCTTGACAGTCAGTCAGGACGAGATGTAGTCAATCTCATGCAAAAACTGGCAAAAGAACAAGGCTGTACCATCTTGATGGTTACTCATGACAACCGCATTTTAGACATTGCCGATCGCATAGTTCAGATGGAAGATGGCATACTCAAGTCAAAAGTAATACTATCAGCCTAAAGTTAATTAGCGTATTCCCTGATCAGGAGTTGATTTATAAAGTAAATCTGAAGTGTGGCGTGGCAGACTCACATTTTTGCCTCACTATCATAGTTTTTTGCCAACTAAAGCGCTATTCTCAGTAAGTTTTAAAATAATATTTCCGAATGGTATGTATATAGTTTAATTTATCTTCACTGACTTATTTACCTAGTTTAAGTAATTTCCCCATACCAATTTTAACCTAAGAATGTGATATTAGTGTCCAGTTGAAAAAGTGTCCAGTTGATTCCGAGATTTCCTTCAAGTATTATTTATGTAATCACAGTTAAATTTTATGCTCATTGCCAATGTCATACACCTTGGTTATTAGAGTCAAGACCAATTTCCTAAAATTACAGATAAAATGATTCGCCCTTGCAATCCATAAATACCTGGAGAATTTCCGAAAATTTATGGTTGTCAACAACATCGGCTTCAAACAGGAAACACTAGCGATAATAAGCTAATCTATTTTCCAATACAAGCAAGGGTTTTTGTAGTTCTATGATTATTGAGGATAGCGCTAGTAGTTCAAACAAAAATTTGCTCGGTTTTGATGTCAAAACTTTGACAGCCAATTGCCGTGCAATAAATGTGTTAAAGGGAATATTTGCTGTTCTCCCGATCGCCTTGGCATTACCTGTAGATGCTTTGCAAGTAAAGGTGATTCCAACTAATCCTAAATTAGGGGATACACTCTCGGTGCAGATTAATCTAGATAATCCAGAGAATGGTACAAAACCAACAGTAGCTAGTGGCAAGAATACATACCCAGCCTTTGAAATTGCGCCCAATCAGTATCGGGCTTTTGTTCCCACAACTCCATTAGAAAAAGCTGGAACTAGAACACTTCGGGTTGCGGGGGATGGTCAAGTGCAAAACTTGGCAGTGAATGTGCTTAATCGCAAATTCCCCGTACAACGTATTACTTTGCCACCTGGTAAAGCTGGAGTGGATGCCACAGAGTATGAACTTAAGCGTGTGGCAGCTTTTAAGGCGCTACAAACACCAGAAAAGTATTGGAATGGAGTATTCCTGAAGCCAAATGCAGGGCGGATGAGTACAAACTATGGTGTACGTCGCTACTATAATGGTACATTTGCAAAAGACTACTATCATCGTGGTCTTGACTACGCTGGTGCTGCCGGTTCACCGGTAATTGCCCCAGCCGCTGGGCGAGTTGCTTTGGTAGGTAGGGTATCCCAAGGGTTTCGGATACACGGTAACGTAGTTGGCATTGACCACGGTCAAGGAGTAACCAGTATTTTCATGCACCTGAGTCGTATTAACGTTAAAGAAGGTGATTTTGTGAAAGCTGGTCAACTAATTGGTGCAGTAGGTTCAACAGGTGCTGCCACGGGGCCGCATTTACACTGGGGTCTATATGTCAACGGACAATCTGTCGATCCAACACCTTGGCGAACTAAGGTTGTTAACTAGATAGAGGCAGAATTGATCCTGTCTTTGCATAATTTGTGTATTTTTTGCTGAGAATTACGCAAAATAAATTGGATTGATACCGTCCCTACCAAGCTTTGCCAACATAAATGATGATAAGCGTTATGAGTATCGAAAAAATTGTAGAACAAGCTCTCCAAGATGGTTATTTGACACCAGCAATGGAAGCAGAAGTCGGTAGAATCTGTGATAACGCCTCAGAACTCTCAATTGAAGAGTATATGGCGTTGGATCGGCTGATGGGTGCGCTATTGACTGGTGAGGTAGTGGCGGTACCTCGCAAACAATTTATTAACGTTATGGAAGAATTGGTGCTGACGGAAGCGATCGCCCGAGTCGCAGAAATTGAAGCCACCAGCGAAAGTTCTCTAGATGTCGGGGATATTGCCGCTTACGCTCTCAATCGGCTACCACCTTTGTATGCTACTACAGAAGAGGGTGCTAACTTCCAGCGCCAAACGGCTCAGGCACAACTGCAAGACTTAATTTCTCAACAAATAAGTGAGGCGATTAACCGTTACCTCGATCGACCCAATTTCTTCCCAGAACGTCAAGCTTTGGGTAAAAATACTGGCAATGAGGTTGTACGCCAAGTTAGTGCTTTACTCCAAACATACGCGCCTAACTTTGAGCAAAAATTATAATTTTAAGAGTCATTAGTCATTAGTCATTAGTCATTTGTTTTAGACAAAGGACAAAGGACAAAGGACTAATGACTTTTAACTAATTAATCACGTACTAACACTTTTGTCCCTATACTCACTTGCTCATATAACAATCGGACATCAGAATTTCGCATTCTTAAGCAGCCGTGGGATACAGCCGTTCCTACCAGGTCAACATCCGGCGTGCCATGAAAGCCAATTTCATTGCGTCCATCTGACCAAAAACCAATCCATCTATCTCCCAAGGGACTATCCGTACCAGCCTGAAATACTTTGCCAGTAATCGGGTGACGCCAGATTGGAAAGTGTCGCATGTGGATCACCTGGAAAGAACCTGTGGGCGTTTCCCAACCTTTCTTACCAACAGCAATGGGGTAGCTGGCGATCACCTCGTCTCCTGCATATACATAAGTGCGGCGATCGCTTAAATCAACCACTACCTGCGTCTTGACATTTGCCAGCCTACTAGATGGTACTTGTTGGGCTGAAGCCTGAGACCACAGACCTTTTGGCCAACTATCTGCAATTGGATTTTGTCTTTCTACTTTCGCCATCAACTGCGTCTGAGTTGGTACGTCACTTGCTTTAGCTACATTATTCTTAATAATTTGGGGCTTAGTTTGTGGCTGAATGGTAGCAGGCTTGAGTTTAGAAGCTCTAGGAATAGTTGCTTTCGCTAGATTCTTCTTAATTATTTGCGACTTATTAATAGTAGAAGCCCTACGAGTAGTTGTTTTAGCTAGATTCTTCTTAATTATTTTTGATTTAGTTTTAGGTTTAATAGCAGAGGACTTTGGTGTAAACGTCCTCTGGGCAGTCGAGCCTTGGGTAACTTTATCAGGTGGCACAGATCCACCCAGCGCAATTTCCCCCAAACTCACTTGGGAAAGATTCTTGTAGACTCCCTCTGTCCGGCTTCCCTTAAGATTGGTTCGGGTAGAATCTCGCCGCATCGAAGTAGATGCAGACTTCTCATATTGCCGTTCCGCCGTACTAATGCGCCAATGGACAGCTAAGGATAAAAATGCTGTGCCAAAACAAAGCAGCATTACCATACGCCCTACAGATTCGTTTCTTACCATTGCCATCGCCTATTGTTTATCCCTGACATATCCAGCCGAGCAATTGGATGAGTTCATCATCCTATTATCAAAAATTTATCAATACTTATCATTTCCGCTGTAAATCTGCCAACACCTCTGGGCAAACTAAGACTATATAAATTGTCCCAGTGGCAAAATTCCAAGTGAGCAACCTTATTCCTCAAAAGTTTTGAGGGTCGTAAGCCTCTTTTCGGACTTTTTAGTGGAACTCTTGAAATGTAGCAATCAATCATTAATGGTGTAGGTGGGTGAAAAACCATGTTTGAAAAACTATTGCTAGCGGTAACAATTACATTTTCCCTCAATTTCTTTTTTCAAGTTCGCGTACCAGAGCAACATAACTCTAGTACTGCTTTCGGGCCACAATCAGAACAATCAGCAACTATTCTGGTAACGAAATCAAAAAATTAAATCACCATCTTAGCAACCACAGCAACCTAACTTCCAGAAATTATTACCCGAATTTTAAAGGTATCAAGAAGTTAGAATTACAAAATTTTATCTTCATTTTTATAGCTAAATTTAATTATCTCGATCAAGCGTATATATCCAGTTGCCAAAAGTACTAAAATGTGCATTAGATCGCGCCTTGGTTCCTCGATCGGTCTTAGGTAACTATGGGAGCAGTATAAGGAAAAGTGGCTCTGCTTATTGCTATAAATGTATCCAAAATTGTCTGCTTCAGTGTTCCAGTCATAAATCCGTCACCTGAGCATGGAACTTCTGTACCATTAGCAGGTCTAATAGATAGGGATGATTTAGAGCCAGTACGATCTATGAGTCAATCGATTACTGTATCCTGGTCAACGGTTGATGCAAAGTATCCAGAAGCATCAGTGCAAGTTGACAAACTCCCTAACCACGATTTAATTTTGCGCTGTCAAGCCGGACTGCGACCAGATCGTGCTGCTTTTGCGGAACTATTACGTCGCTATCAAAGTCAAGTCGATCGAGTTCTATACCACTTAGCTCCAGATTGGCCTGACAGAGCCGATTTGGCTCAAGAAGTTTGGATTCGAGTGTATCGGAACATTAACCGATTACAAGAGCCTGCTAAATTTCGGGGCTGGTTAAGCCGCATTGCCACGAACTTGTTTTACGACGAGTTACGTAAACGCAAGCGGGTGATGAGTCCTTTGTCACTGGATGCTCCCCGTTCCTTAGAGGACGGCGAGATGGATTGGGAAATCGCTGGCGATACGCCAGGCCCTGAAGAAGAACTGACAACGAGAGAATTTTACGAGCAATTGCGGGAAGCGATCGCGGATTTACCAGAAGTTTTTCGTACTACCATTGTCCTCAGAGAAATCGAAGGCATGGCTTATGAAGAAATTGCCGAAATCACTGGAGTTTCTCTAGGAACAGTGAAGTCCAGAATCGCCAGAGCTAGATCGAGGCTGCAAGCCCACTTGCAGAATTATCTAGACTCCTAATTTTCTTAATTTACAGTATCTTGCTTCTGCCCAATGGCAGAATTTAAGCATAGATTAAAAATTACTAGAAAGACGTAGATTTTTTCTGCCTAAAGGTAGAAAATTGGCTAATTTTCCCAAAATTCCCGCCCAGTTTACCCGTGTATGAATTGGTAATAATGTTAAGATGACTACTGATTCTCAGTTTTACGACCGTTCTCCTTTGCAACTTCCTCAAGATTTGTCAGATGGAATGGCCAAGCATACCAATGAATCAACGGGTCTTATGGATATGGTGAAGCGCGATCGCTTCGAGTTATTGAGTGCTTACCTCGATGGTGAAGTCACAGCCACCGAACGCAGGCAAGTAGAAGAATGGCTGGCAAATGATGCCTCAGTTCAATGTTTGTATGCCCGACTGTTAAAACTGCGCCAAGGTTTGCGGACGCTCCCAGTGCCAGCAGCCCAACAGTCGCCAGAAGAAACAGTTCAGCAAGTATTGACACGTTTGCGCCGCCGCTCCCGTTTAAACTGGATAGCGGCAGGTGCAGCTGTTGCTGCTTGTGCGATCGGTGCAATATCTGGCTTAGTAGGTGGTGGTTCGATGGTGCCGCAACTGGCGCAACGACCACAAAGAGAACCGATACAAACGTCCTCAGCGTCTATAGTTCCCCCTTCCCCGCTGATGGTGGGACTAAATAACCCGGTAATTGAAATTCCGAAAGCAGCAGTAGCCTCTCCAGAAAATTCAATTTATCAGGTTCAGCCGCAACGACACGACCCCAAACAGGACATAAACTAATCGCAAAGTTTACAGTTCAAAACTGTACTCTAGGGTTAAACCACAGCCGCTCCACCAGCCGTTAGGTTGGAGTAAACCTCCTAATTGCTCAACTTGTTCTAGAGTCATTAAATAAACCCAAGCCCAACTATAAGAGAGCGACTGTGGCTCATAAACCTCGATAATATGTCGATTATAGAGGTTTTCTGGTGTTAGTCTATTGGGCTGGTAATCTTCCAGCACATCTAGCTCATTTAAAATCTTTGGGTTGGAAAAAGAGAGTAAATATCCATAAACTTGGCTATCTCCTAGCGTCATCGCTGGGTAGCCCATTGGCAGAGCAAATAATTTGCCTTGTACAATGGCTGTTTTGACATCAACTACTTTGCTAGCACAGTATCTTTTATAGTTAGCTTCACCTGGTTTGAGCGTGCCGTAGACAAAAATCCGCACTAAATCAGACAATTTTATATTTGATTCAACCATTGCCTATTTTAACCATCTAACTTGACAGCAATCAAAACCTATGATTTTGAATACCTTTAGATATCAGTTCTAGAGATATTTTTGTTTACTCAGATTAATAGTTAAACAATTAAGTACTACTCTTGCCCTTTATTCCTGTCTAACTTCTCTTGGATAGCTTCTCTACAAAATTCAGGAGGGTTATCTTGTTGCTGCACTTCTTCTTTCATTTCCTTGGTAACTCTGAAACTAAGTTTTTCTGGCAAAGGTTTCTCTCTGTCAGACTTAATCGGTTCTAAATTTTCAGGTTTACCTTTAGGGTTAGGCATTATTGAGAGATGTAAATATAGCTTGAGTGATGTGGAGACAAACCATTAGAGTGTTTAAACCGTAGGCAATCGACCGTGGAAAGTTGTTACCTACCGATACCACTTTTACAAATGGGTAACTCTATTTTATGTTCACACGTGCAGAACTCGAAATCAAAACCACCAAGGGACTTTTTTATGCACTATATACCTAAACTTGTTGAACTTTAGGGATATAAGATAGATAGAAATAGGGGGTAGAAAGAAATAGTAAATTGATTTTGTAAATTAAATTAGAAAATTACTAGACAGATAATTCCCTCAATATAGTGGTTCAAATGTACTAGTAAACAAATGCTAGAAAATTAGTAGAAATAAAGTGTAACAGGCATGAAACCATTGGAAATACGTGATTCTGTAGATTCCCGATATAACCCAGCAGCAATTGAGGAAAAATGGCAAAAAACATGGGTAGAACTTGGCTTAGATAAGACACCAACAGTTAGCAACAAGCCAAAATTCTATGCACTTTCCATGTTCCCTTATCCATCGGGCAGCCTACACATGGGTCACGTCCGTAATTATACGATTACCGATGTGATTGCCCGCCTCAAGCGAATGCAAGGGTATAGGGTAATACACCCAATGGGTTGGGATGCCTTTGGCTTGCCAGCAGAAAATGCCGCCATAGACCGTGGTGTACCGCCAGCAAAATGGACTTATCAAAATATTACCCAGATGCGACAACAATTGCAGCGTCTCGGTTTATCTATTGACTGGGAATGCGAACTCGCTACCTGTTCGCCAGATTATTACAAGTGGACGCAATGGATTTTCTTGCAGTTTTTGCAAGCAGGGTTAGCTTATCAAAAAGAAGCAGCTGTAAACTGGGACCCGATCGATCAAACTGTACTAGCAAATGAGCAAGTTGATAACGAAGGACGTTCTTGGCGCAGTGGGGCAGTAGTTGAGCGCAAATTATTACGCCAGTGGTTTTTCAAGATTACTGACTACGCCGAAGAATTACTCAATGACTTGCATCAATTGACAGGTTGGCCGGAACGCGTCAAGTCTATGCAGGCAAACTGGATTGGCAAATCTACAGGCGCTTACTTAGAATTTCCCATCATTGGGATAGATGAAAAAATCGGAGTGTACACCACACGCCCAGATACAGTTTATGGTGTTAGCTACCTAGTGTTAGCACCAGAATATCCCTTAACAAAGCGCGTCACTACAAAAGAACAACAAGCAGCGGTAGAAGCCTTTATTAAAGAGGTTTCCAATCAAAGTGAGTTGGAACGTACTGCTGAAGACAAACCTAAGCGGGGTATACCCACAGGTGGTAAGGCAATTAACCCATTTTCAGGGGAAGAAGTGCCGATTTGGATTGCTGACTATGTACTGTATGAGTATGGTACTGGAGCAGTGATGGGTGTGCCGGCACATGATGTCCGGGATTTTAAGTTTGCCAAAAATTACGATTTGCCAATTGATTTTGTCATCGTTTCCCCAGATGATGTTGCAGGTTTTGATTTAACTCCAACATCGGAGACGGATGAAGTCACACAACTAGTGCAAATTGAATATAACCAGGCATACACCGAACCAGGAATTTTAATTAATTCCGGTGCTTTTACTGGTATTTCTTCCACAGAGGCTAAACAAGCAATAATTGAATACGCCGAACAACAAGGTTTTGGTAAAGTACGAGTGCAATATCGCTTGCGGGATTGGTTGATTTCACGGCAACGTTACTGGGGCGCACCGATACCTGTAATTCACTGTCCCAACTGTGGGATAGTACCAGTTCCCGATCGAGATTTGCCAGTACAGTTGCCGGAAGAGGTGGAATTTACTGGACGTGGCGGTTCACCTTTGACTCAGTTAGAGAGTTGGGTAAACGTACCTTGTCCGACTTGTGGCACTCCAGCAAAGCGGGAAACTGACACGATGGATACTTTTATTGATTCCTCATGGTATTACTTGCGCTTCCCTGACGCTAAAAATGAACAACAGGTTTTTGATTCCAGTAAAATCAATGACTGGATGCCAGTTGACCAGTATGTGGGTGGGATTGAACACGCAATTTTACATTTGTTGTATTCGCGGTTCTTTACTAAGGTTCTGCGGGACAGAGGGTTACTGAACTTTGATGAACCTTTCCAACGCTTGTTAACTCAAGGTATGGTACAGGGTTTAACTTACCTAAATCCCAACAAAGGCGGCAAAGATAAATGGATTCCTTCTAATCTGGTAAATTCTGCTGACCCGCGCGACCCCCAGACAGGGGAACCGTTGCAACGTCTCTATGCCACCATGTCTAAATCAAAGGGCAACGGTGTAGCACCAGAAGATGTAATTTCTAAATACGGTGTAGATACAGCGCGGATGTTCATCTTGTTCAAAGCGCCGCCAGAAAAAGATTTGGAATGGGATGAAGCCGATGTGGAAGGACAATTCCGCTTTTTAAATCGAGTTTGGCGTTTGGTGACAGATTATATTGCGGCTGGGGTATCCCATAAAAAACCCCAATCTGATTTAACTAAGGTAGAAAAGGAATTGCGGCGGGCGATTCACACGGCGATTCAAGCCGTGACAGAAGACGTGGAAGACGAATATCAATTCAATACCGCTATTTCAGAATTGATGAAATTGAGTAATGCCTTAACTGATGCTGACGGCAAAAGTTCACCGATTTACGCAGAAGGTATTCGCACTTTGGTGGTTTTACTAGCACCATTTGCACCACATATTGCTGATGAATTGTGGCATTTATTGGGTGAAAGTGATTCAGTTCATACTCAAACTTGGCCATCATTTGACCCTGCTGCTTTAGTAGCTGATGAAATCACTTTAGTGATTCAAATTATGGGTAAAACTCGCGGCTCAATTCAAGTACCAGCACAAGCAGATAAAGCAGCGTTGGAAAAATATGCTCGTGAATCAGAAATTGCCCAGCGTTACATCGAAGGCAAAGAGATTAAAAAGGTAATTGTGGTGCCTGGAAAGTTGGTGAATTTTGTAGTTAGCTAAGTACAGTTTTGCATAAAATCGTGGCAAATTGAGAGTTGAAATTTAAACGCAGATGCGCTTCTCTACGAGACGCTACGCGTAGCTTGCTTCCACGAAGTGGTACGCCTTACCATAGGGAATTCGCTACGAATTAATGAAATCTTGTACTTAGCAATTGATAAAATTGTAAATTTAGCCTGACAAAACATCAGAGGATTTACATCCGTGACACTCAAAGAGTTAGAACAACAACTTCTTGCCCTCAGTCCTGATGAAAAATTGCAGGCTATACAGTTACTTGCTCAAAGTCTCGGCAACAATTGCCAAGGAATTGAAAAAACTCCTAGAGTTTGTGGTGGAGAGGCTCGCATCGCTAAAACTCGTATTCCTGTTTGGGTACTTGTGGAAGCTCGCGGTCTTGGATATAGTGATGCTGACCTTTTGACGAGTTATCCAACTATTACAGCTACAGATTTAGCTAATGCTTGGGTATATGCACAAGCTCATCCCGATGAAATCGAATTGGCAATTGAGCGTAATGAGGTAGCCTAATCAATGGCGCGGTTTTACGCAGATGAGCAGTTTCCCTTTCCAGTTGTGGAATTATTACGCGCTTTGGGGCATGATGTTTTGACAGTTCAAGAAGCAGAAAATGCAGACCAAGGTATACCTGATGAGGAAGTGCTAGCATTTGCCATAAGTCAAGAACGCTCAATATTAACTATCAATAGAGTTGGTTTTATCCGTTTGCATCGTCGTGATTCTAACCACTTCGGTATTTTTGTTTGCACGAATAATCGTAATTGGGAACAATTTGCAGCACGGATAGATGAGGCTGTGGCAACAGAAGAACCTTTGCAAGGAAAACTAATTCGTGTGGTACGTCCAGTAACTTAAAAAGGTTTTGGTGGTACGCACAAATGCTAGAGTTATCAAGTATATGTTGCAACAATTTTTATAACAGTAGGTTCCTTCTCTGGTAGATGTGTATTTAAAAACATTTATCCAAGCGTCCAGAGAGTTAGACTGTTTTATTTATACACAAAAAAGCGCTTGAGAATTTTGCTTACTCAAGCGCTTTTCCGTAAAAGCTTATACCAACTCACTCGTTTGATGCAACATTTGAAATCTGCAACACTCCCTCAGGAGGGAATATTACGGGGATAACTTGTGACAAACATGTGGTGAAATGGTATCACTCCTTGCACTAACTAAGAATATCTCTTTTGTAAGAATACCGGGGATCTAGTGAGTGACACTTTATGAACTGAACACTAGTTAAAAACGACTCACCGTGAATAGTAACTAAGGAGACTAAGCACGATTGTAGCAATTTTGTAAGTATAGTATAAAAACTTATAGTTTATTACTACCCGCCGCCGACATTGCTTACTACTAAGTGCAGTATCAAAAAGTGCAGCAATTAGTAGCATAGATATCTCAACTTCTGCGTCAAATTAGTCGCTATCAAATAACCTAGAAAAGGCTTGGATATTAGTGGCAAAGCGATTTTGACTCATATAAATCATAAACGAAGGTATTGTTTAGAGAATGGCAACCCAAGAACAAATCTTTGACCCAAATAGATTGAAAAGTTTGGGTTGGGTATCTTTTATCTCTTAGCAAACGGTAACATCCAAGTCTTCTGTATAGTGTAGGGAGTTACTTCTTTCATGGAAGCAAAACACAACTTTTTCAGCGATAATTACCGCGATGTTCAAAATGATTTCGCGTTTTTCTATAAAAACAACTGAGGTGGATTATGGGTAGATTTTAAGAATTTATCGTACCGATGCTTCATCTAGATAGATGTTTAATCCTTGGCTAAAATAGCCGTTCGCCTACGAGCAGACACCTTAACCTGGCGTCTAGGTGTGTGGTAAGATTGCCTGGAACAGAGGTTTTATCTGAGTTGGAGTCTGGTATAAATTGCAAAGGTCAAGCTGACCGATCGTTAACTCCCACAATACTTTTCCTATAAATTTGGAAAATATACAACAATGCTGGTGACAATCTGAGTGGAATTTGTAGATGAATATCTAGGATTTGCTACCAGACTTAACCGACTTCCCACAATTTTGACTTTTATTTGACTTTTAGGATAGAAACATGAACGATAAGCTGATGCTGATGATTCCAGGCCCTACACCGGTGCCAGAAGCTGCCTTACTGGCATTAGCCAAGCATCCGATTGGGCACCGTACTAGTGAATTTAGCAATATATTGGCAGAGGTGACAGAAAACCTGAAGTGGCTGCACCAAACTCAAAGTGATGTGTTGATGCTGAATGTCAGTGGTACGGGTGCTGTAGAAGCGGGAATAATTAATTTTCTTTCTCCAGGCGATCGCATTTTAGTTGGCTCTAATGGTAAATTTGGCGAACGCTGGGTAGAAGTTGGTCAAGCCTACGGTTTGAATGTAGAAGAAGTTAAGGTGGAATGGGGAAAACCCTTAGACCCCGCAGTATTTGCCGAAAAACTCCAAGCAGATACCCAAAAGCAAATCAAAGCTGTAATCATTACCCACAGCGAAACCTCGACGGGTGTGTTGAATGACCTAGAAACCATCAACCGCCACGTCAAAGAACATGGTGAAGCTTTAATTATCGTTGATGCCGTCACGAGCTTGGGTGCCTTCAATTTACCCGTGGATGCTTGGGGTTTGGATATCGTCGCTTCCGGTTCCCAAAAAGGTTATATGATTCCGCCAGGGTTGGGTTTTGTCTCTGTCAGTCCCAAGGCTTGGGAAGCTTACAAAACTGCGAAGCTACCGAAATATTATTTGGACTTAGGCAAATATCGCAAAGCTACAGGCAAAAATACAACTCCATTTACTCCGCCTGTGAACTTGATCGTAGCGTTACACACCACGTTGCGAATCATGAAAGAGGAAGGCTTAGAATCAATCTTTGCTCGACATGAACGGCTGAAAAATGCGACTCGCGCCGCCATAAAAGGGTTAAATTTACCCTTGCTTGCAGCAGATAATTCTGCTAGTCCGGCGATTACGGCTGTAGCACCACAAGGAATTGAACCCGATAAAATTCGGTCATTGATGAAAAAACGCTTTGATATTGCCCTCGCTGGTGGTCAAGATCATTTGAGCAATAAAATTTTCCGTATTGGTCACTTGGGTTTTGTCAGCGATCGCGATATCCTTAGCTGTATAGCATCCTTAGAAGTTACCCTCACAGAACTTGGCTACGAAGATTTCACTCCTGGTTCTGGTATAGCAGCAGCAGTTAAAGTGTTTAGTTAGTCCTGAGTAATAAATCAAAAGAGCGAGTTAAATTATCAACTCGCTCTTTTAATTGATATTTAAGTAGAAACTGTCAGTCAAGAAAGATATATATCAATCTTTACGTAAGGTAGAGTTGATGTGACATACCTCAATCCTCTTAAATGACACCAAGTTGCCCTAGATAGTATTATTTGCTTTGAAGAAAGTTGTATTGTATCTTTGACACCAAACAAGACTAACTTTGGCAACTTAGTATCATCCAAAATTCGTATAAATAGTATTGTTTGAGATTCTGCTAATAGGCATTTGGTAGAAACTTTTAAGCCAAAGTCTAAAATTTACAATCTAAAATTGGTATAACCTACGCCGTCTCCAGCCAATCATAAATTTGTTCTAACTGCTCTAGAGTAATCAAACCATATTGCCAAAGAATCATTGCCAAAGGACCTGGGTCTTGCTCCCGATGCCGAAGTGCCACCGCTAGTGATGCTGTGGAAATTGCCAAATCTTCTTGCAAAAAATTAATCAGTCGAGAATATTTTGATGGTGACATTTGTATCTCACCTCCTTGTGCAGAATGTATTGTCATATATCAGTTCACCATTACTCAGTAGACAGTAACCAGTATTTCATCTGTCACTGTGCCGTTTTCGGCCATACACCCCAGCACAGTTTTTGTTAATCCGCCTTCAACAGAAGCTTCTTATAGATGGTCTGAGAAATAAAAATTCTCATACAAATCTTTTGCTAGCTTATTAAGCGGTATTTTTACTTAATTAAATTGACTTCATCTTATTTACCTTTGTGTTTTATTTAATTACACAGGTAGTAATAAAGATTCCATAGCCTATACTCTCTTATTGGCGACTATTTACACTTACGCCCAAGGGAATATTTTTGAGACTAAACCTGAAAACTGCGATTTCAGGTTTGAGACAGTAGAATTTTACATTATTACTACAGTTTTTAAATAGTAGCGTTACAAGTGCTGTTTGACCACATACAGTGACATTTTTTACAAAAAAAACATATATTTCAACCGTATAGGCTCTCAACCGAGTAATTACCCAAGTTTTTATCCAGGCAAAACACTAGAGTTTCAAAACTCTATTTTGAGAATATCGCCCACTTTTAACTTCAATTCGGCAGCTCTTCCAGAACGAAGTTCAATCACCTTATCAATTGGTGTATTGGGACCATAGGTAGGACAAGGCTCACTTGTACAAGGAGGTGCAGCAGCCTGAATATATTTAACTACACCTTTATGTAGAAATACCATGTCTAGGGGTACAGGTACATTCTTCATCCAGAAACTGACTGGTTGTGCTGAAGGGAAGCCAAACAGCATCCCCCGGTCATCTGGTAAAGCTGGTCGATACATCAATCCCATCGCTTGCTGTTTTGGCGTCTGTGCTACCTCTAATTGAATCGTTGTACCATTCGGCACAATGGCTTTAGCAGAAATTGGTAGTTTTTGACCTAAACTTTCTGGTGCTGGAGTTTTAGAACCAGAGGTGGGGCTAGGAGATTTAGCAGTTGTTGGCACAGAACAACCCATCAGAAAAATACTCAGCACTATTGAGAGCAGACTTAGCCGACGAGTCATATAGCTTTTCGATTTTGTAATTTAGACTTCAATTTTACAGTGTTGTAGGCAGAAAAACCCTTTGGGTGGAAGGCATTAGCACCCAAATTTACATTCCCAATCCGAAACTGAGAATGAGGCAAGGAGATAAGCAAACTCCCGCTATAGTATACTAGGATTCTCTTAAAACGTACCCTACGCCTCGCACTGTTTGAATCAGGCGCTTTTGACCTTCATCTTCGATTTTTAACCGTAAGTAACGGATGTACACTTCAATTACATTTGACTCACCCAGAAAGTCGTAACCCCAAACATTTTCTAGAATTTGTTCGCGGGTTAATACTTCACGGGGATGTTCCATTAAGAATTTTAATAGTTCAAATTCTTTCATTGTCAAGTCAATTGGTCGCCCGTTGTGTATGGCACGGCGAGTTGCTATGTCTAAAATTAAATCCCCAAAGCGTAATTGCTCTGTGGTATCTACATCGGGTTTTAAGTAGAGGCGAATCAACTTCAAAAAGTCTTCTGAGCGGTAAGGTTTGAGGATGTAATCATCCGCTCCAGCTTCTAGACAAGCTACACGATCGTCAACTGTATCCCTTGCCATTAAAATCAATACAGGCGATCGCATACCAGTGCTTCTCATATTTTTGCACAATGAGAGTCCTGATTCTCCTGCTAGCATCCGGTCTAAAACAATTAAAGCAGGTTGGCGATCGCGACAGTGTTGTAAACCACTCGTTGCATCATGAGCCAAAATTGATTCATAACCGGCTTCTTGCAAATCGCAAGAAAGCTGATTTGCAAGGCTCTCATCGGTTTCAATCACCAAAACACAAGGACTTTGAGCAACTGTCATAACAATTTGGGATATTGGATTTGGGATTGTAAAGATATTCCAGAGAAAATCTTTACATCAGTTATAAAGTGCAATTACGAGCTTTTAGTGATGTAGCAATTCTGATTTGACACGCTGCTAAGGATGTTTTAGCACGTTCAGGTGTCAGCTATCGAATTCTCGGATGCAATCTTAATAACTAACTCCAAATTCCATCTCCATACCAGTAATTCTGGAAGGAAATCAGCTCTTTTGGGCATGGGGCATAGTAGCAGAGGAGAAGTTACACTAAGTTTTTCCCCTCTGCCCCTCTGCTTCTTGTGCCCAATCCCCAATCCCCAATCCCCAAGCCCTACGGCAATTCTACCGAAGTTGGTTTAGCAATATGTGGCAAACCCCAACCTAACTTTTCTCGCAAAATTCGGAAAAACTCAGGCGGTTGCAGGCGAATAAATCGGGCACTATATTGCGATCGCTCCATATATACTCGATCTTCTGGTAAGATATAGCACCCTCCATTACCATCTACTACCATTACCAGCCGAGGGATATTGACTGGGTAGATATTGACCGATTCAGTATCTGGAAATACCAATGCTCTAGAAGCTAGGGAATGGGGACAAATGGGTACTAGCTGTAAAACAGGTACGCCAGGAGTCACCACCGGGCCACCAGCACTCAATGAGTAAGCTGTAGAACCAGTAGGCGTAGAAACAATCACACCATCTGCGGCAATATCTACTGGCGCATGACGCCCTATGGCAATTTCAAAATGACACATAGAGGTCAAAGGTTCTCGGTGTAGCACCATTTCATTCAGGCATAGGGCTTCCCATAGCACTGAATCATCCCGAAACACTTTGACATTGAGCATTGCTCGTTCTTCAATTTCATACTCACCTGCCATTACCTGTTCTAGTGCTTGAGGCAATTGATTCAGGAAAGTTTCCGTCAAAAATCCCATGTGGCCGGTATTCACTGTTAACAGTGGAATACCACAAGGGGCTACTTGACGAGACGCTGCCAGAACAGTACCGTCTCCCCCTAATACCACTGCAAACTCCATATCTGAATCAAAACCAGGGGGTGTCAGACCGTCAATGGGAGTGTGGCACACAGGACTCTCCGGGTTAGGATAGCCCAATATACCACCGATACTCGATGTGATACATACATTCCAACCGGCTGCGGTTAGCTTGTCTTTCAACTCAATAGCGACACGGCCCGCTATCGGTTTAACGTCATTGTAGATAATGCCTGCTTTCGGCACACTCAAATATCCAAGTTTAGGCGATGCTCTGTATTATGTAATCGTTACACATTTTGGTCATGTAGTCATTAATCTAGAGTCAAAGATCCAGAGTCTAGAGTTTAACGACTAATGTCTGTTTCGTAATGACTATTGACTATTAGCTTTTGAAGACTGTTTAAAAGGAGTTTTTTTAGGTTTTTGCTTTTTATTTTTATTTTTCTGGTAGTCTACTTCTTTGAGTTTCTTCATTATTCGGCTGAAGTACTCTTGGAGATAACTTTCTAGGGTTGTGGTTTGTTGCGGATCTAAACCAAATACTGTGTATACATCATCCATTGAAGCATTTAACTGTTTACCACTAGCCAATACCTCTGTAAACGCCAGTCTGTCTGCTACGTTCCATCCCCACTGAAAGAATCGCATTATGCCCCGCACTGTACGCAGTAAGTTTATTGGCATCCGCGTTACTCTAGCATCTTTTCCAGATAAGCGTTCGCACAGGTTGATAATTTCTTCTGCACTCCATGCACGAGTACCAACTACAGGAAAAGCTTGGTTTTCCGTTTCTGGTACGCTTAATGCCCGGATTGCAAACTTAGCAATATCTTGAGTGTCCATATAAGCAATGGGAGAAGAATTACCTGTCACCCAAACTGGCTGTCCTTCCAAAATAGGAATCCCATACTGGCCGATTAACCCTTGCATAAACCCGGCTAGTCGCAAGATGGTATAATTCAAGCCTGACTCAGCCAAGAATAATTCTGTACACCGCTTAATTTCCATTAGCGGCACTTCTGGATATTTATCAGCATCTAAAATCGAAAAGAAAATAAAACGTTCTACACCCGCTGCAATTGCAGCTTGAATCAATGCTACTTTCCCGTCCCAGTCCACTTGTTTGATACTTAGTGAATCTGTAGGGCGAGAGGTTGAGGCATCAATAACTTGGGTTACACCAACTAAAGCTTCTGCTAGGGTATCGGGGTAACGTAAATTTCCAGGGACGAGTTCTGCTCCCCATTCTTTCAGAAAAGCTGCTTTTTTACTGCTGCGGACAAGACAGCGTACTTTATATCCCTCATCGATAGCACGACGAGCCACTTGTCTTCCTAAGGTGCCAGTGGCACCGACGATTAATAAGGTCATGAGGATTGTAATAAATTTTAATGTTTTATGAAAAGAATGTTATCAGAATAACCTATGCAAACAAAAGTTTACATCTTTTCTCAGAAAATCAATTTATTTGGATGGACTCATGAGAAAATAGCTGTCCGATTAACGAACAAGCTTTTTTCTCATTTCAGTGAAAAAGGGAGTAGGGAATGGGGAATGATGAGAATAATAACTCTTGTACAGACGCGATTAATCGCGTCTCTACTTCTAACTCAGCACTCAATTATTCTTCTGTGCCTTGAATTTTCAGTAACAACGCGCCTAAGCCCCAGCCTACGAAGATTAAACCGAAAGACAATAGAGCTGCATTCAAAATTTCGCCGCCCATTAGTGTGATTCTCCTTATGCAAATTGGTGTGTAAACTAGGTCTACCAGAAGCTTTTCAACAGTTGCTAGGATTAGACCTGTGTAAACAATTTTAAACTAGTTTAGCAGCTAATCCCTACTGGTTTGGGGGGTAATCCCCATTCTTGGTAGAAGGGAAGATGGGTAAATTGGAAAATTTTGATGATAACAATTATGAAGAATTTTTATGTATCAAAATAATCAAGGTAATTTAATAAATTTTGTGAAAGAGAATCGTCCGCGTTTGGCGCTGACGCTTGGAGATCCGGCGGGAATTGGGCCGGAGGTGATTTTGAAAGCTTTAGCCGATCCAGAAATTCGTCAAAAATATGACGTTACAGTAGTGGGTAACGGAGATTTGCTGGCAGAGATTTATTACAAACTGAATTTAACTGAGAATTTAGTAGCTTTGGCAAATCCAGATGATTTGTCAGTCAGCGATGTGCAATTAGATGGAAAAATTAAAGATCGAATTATTTCAGGAATAGGTAATGCAGCCAGTGGTGCGGCTAGTTTTGCGTATATGGAATATGCGATCGCTCAAACACTGGCTGGTAAATTTGATGGTATTGTCACAGGGCCGATCGCCAAATCTGCTTGGAAGGCCGCAGCATATAATTATCCAGGGCAAACAGAACTTTTGGCACAAAAATCTGGTGTTGACCGTTTTGGGATGTTATTTGTAGCGCGATCGCCTCATACTAATTGGACACTCCGCGCCTTACTTGCAACCACACATATTCCCTTACGTCAAGTAGCCGATGTGTTGACACCGCAGTTGTTGACACAAAAACTGGATTTGTTAGTAGAGTGTTTAGAGAAAGATTTTGGTATATATAGAGGGAGAATTGCGATCGCCGGTTTAAATCCCCACAGTGGCGAACAGGGACAACTTGGACACGAAGAACAAGATTGGTTAATTCCCTGGTTAGAGCAAGAGCGGCAAAACCGACCGCAATTGCAGTTAGATGGCCCGATACCGCCAGATACGATGTGGGTTAAACCTGGTCAAGCTTGGTATGGAAATTCTTTAGTACAAAATCCAGCTGATGGCTACTTGGCACTTTACCACGACCAAGGCTTAATTCCTGTGAAGCTGATGGCGTTCGATCGGGCAGTTAATACTTCTATAGGTCTTCCTTTCGTTCGCACTTCACCCGATCATGGCACAGCGTTCGATATTGCAGGTAAAGGAATCGCTGATGCTACGAGTATAAAAGCAGCAATACATTTAGCCGCTGAGTTAGTTAGTCAAAGATTGGCTAAGAAAAATAATAAATAATCTTTAAGTGCAGCTTTGCTTAAAATCTTCAAGACACGACCAAATCAGTTCTGAATATGGTTCAGTTAAGCATTTATTTCTTCTTTCAGTGTTGTTTGCACTTTTGTGGTAGCCATAAAAACTAGTATTCTATTCGGGCGCTTCAAACTTATAACCATAGCCTCGTACAGTTTTGATAAACTCCGGTATGCTGGGGTCGACTTCCATCTTTTTGCGAAGTTGACCAATATGGACATCAACTACCCGGCCATCTCCTACATAGTCGCAACCCCAGATTTTTTGGATTAGCTGTGGACGACTCCAAGCTTGATTAGGATGACTTGCCAAAAAATGTAAGATATTAAATTCTAGTGCTGTTAAGGGAAGAGTTTTATCGTTAAGTGTTACCTCGCGGCCCTCTGGATTAATTACTAGCTGCTTGAAAACGATACGTTGTGTTGGGGAGGGATTGATGTAGCGTATCCGCCTCAAAAGAGCTTCTACTCTAACTTCAACTTCTGCAAGACTAAATGGTTTAGTCATGAAATCATCAGCACCTGCGCTTAAGATTTTAATTTTATCAGCCTCGTCAGTCCTACTAGTCAGTATCAGCACTAAAACATTAGTACGACTCTGCATTTCTTGGCAAAGGCTATAACCAGTAACATCCGGCAAATTCCAATCCAGAATTACTAAAGCTGGGTTGAATTGCTCAAACAACGATAAAGCAGTCCTACCATCTGCTGCCGACTCTATTTGATATTTCCGACTTAAAAAACGATAGACAAGATTTCGGACGCCGAAGTCGTCATCAACGATCAGAATTTTGGGAGTAGTAGTAGTAGTAGCAGTAACCATAACCATAGTGCTATCTATTGTAGATTGGGCGATTTGCTGTTGTGCCAGCTTTACTTTACGTGTTTTTGTTGAGTACCACCGCTACTGTAGTACTTGTGTACATTTAATTTTCCATGAAGCCGATCGCAACCTCAGCCACGATAGGGCCAATAAAATTTATAATTATGGCATGATTTTTGCATAATTTTGAATTTGTATTGTATAATGTCAAACTTTTACATTTGGAATAAGTGTAATTAAAAACCATCTCCGTAACCGCAAATAGTCAAAAGACACATCCAAAAGCGACGGGAATTGCTACAAATTTAAAAGAGTAAGGCACTCCCTGGTTAATTAGGTCTCTATAAAGGCTGAAAAACTAACTTATCAGCCAATCTAGATTCTCAACTCCTACTTACTCGACTGTACTATAACCAACAGGTATGTTCTCTTGAAGAAGGTCTACGAAAATCTACCCTGGTGCATTTACATATAGCTGCCCTCTTAAGCATATACTATACTACAAGTTTCAGCCTGAGCTATGACAAAAAGACTGAAAGCATCGCCAGAAGGTATATAGGGCGTCAAAACCAGCTTTAACAGACAAAAGCAATAGCAACAAGAATTTCTCTAGCAATATTATGATGTCAATAACTTGCTAGAAGCTTGTTTTAATAGTACTGCTGACAGCAGAATTAAGAAGTAAAACACCTTTTGTATTTGGGTAAGTATCTAAGCATAAATAAATTTAAAGTTTGTAGTTAGGACTTTAGTGCTGATAATCCTTGCTCTGAGCGAGAAATCGCTCACTACAAACTAGAACTTTATTTTATATTTAATTATGTCTACCTACTTAACAGATTTAACTTATGTACCTCACAAACTTCTAATTTGCTGTATATAACTCTACAATTTTGGCAGGAAATGAAGAGAGATTATTATTAGTGGTCGCTGTTATTAAAAAGGTATTAATTACTATTTTATTGTTAAATATTTTCATTTAAACATAATGTTTTATCGATTAATGAGGAATTAAGTAAAATCTCAAATATCTAAATAACTAAAATATCAAAAAAATATAAACTTTAAATATATTGGATTAGATTTAAAGAAAATCTTGTCTCTTTATACTCTCAAAGGGCATTATTTACAATTGATTAATTGGTTGATTTTCGGGAAAATACTCGTCTATCTGAGGAGAGAGTTTGAAAATATTCATACCAGAGAAAGATCAATTGAATATCTTCAGTTCGCTAAATTACTATTAACATCGTCAGCAAGGAAAAATTATGGTCAATAACTTAGTCGGCGGCATCATTCCTCCACAACCACCAATAGAAGCACAAACTGATGCTCATACCCTAAAAAGTCGTCTGGAATGGGGCGAACCAGCTTTTACAATCCTGGATGTGCGCGATCGCGCAACCTTCAACGAAGGTCACATCATGGGGGCAATGCCAATGCCAGCAGATGAATTGGTAGAACGTGCAGTAGCTTCTTTAGATAAGAGCCGTGACATTTACCTTTACGGTGATAACGAACAAGACACTGCCCAAGCCGCACAACAACTGCGTTCTAATGGATTTGAGCATGTCTCCCAACTCAAAGGTGGTCTTGGCGCATGGAAGGCGATCGGCGGCCCAACAGAAGGTATTGTTGAATCAAAAACTCCCGCAGGTGCAGATGACTACAATGTTGTAGATCGGCTAAAAAACCACGAAGAAAATCTGCAAAAGGGCGGTACTAGCGTCACGGATTCCATTAAACAGGGAGCAAGTAACCTCAAAGAAGGAGCAAGTAACCTTAAAGAAGGTATTCAAGAGCAAGCAAGTAACCTCAAGGAAGGCGCTCAAGAGCAAGCAAGTAACCTTAAGGAAGGCATTCAAGAACAAGCAAGTAACCTCAAAGAAGGTGCTCAAGAGCAAGCAAGTAACCTCAAGGAAGGCGTTAGTGAATCTACTTCTAGAGACACTAATGATTCTAATGCTGGCTCTTAGGCAAAAAATACAGCAGAATTCAGAATTTGGGAGCAAAGCCAAAGACGCTTCGCCGAGGCGTCAGAATCCAAAAGCAAAAGAGGCTTTCTTTATATATACCTGGTTTTGAGACGAACCTTTGTGTATTTCACTTTCCTTGAAATCTGCTGTAATTTAGCATGAGGGTTTGTAGTAAGCACTTTAGTGCCTGGGAAAGAACGACTTTAGTACTTACTACGAACCTGCTTATCTATCAATTTCAACTTAATATATAACTAGTGGAAATTGACGAACAATAAAAATTTCTTGTCACTATTCCCTATTCGATTAGTGTTCAAATAGATCCTTGAATTGCAATAAATCTAAGGAAACTATAGTTGGTAGAAACTCAAAACATTCTTGAGCAATTTGCCAACGATCCTCTCGTTTCAGCATTTGTATTAACTTCTGCTGCACACTAAGTAAATAGCGTACATCGTTGGCAGCATAACTTAGTTGAGCTTCAGATAAGCTAACGGCGTTACCCCAATCAGAACTTTGAGAGCTTTTATCTAGTTCCACTTGTTCTAACTCTTGTACCACGTCTTTGAGTCCGTGGCGATTTGTGTAAGTACGGGCTAATTTACTGGCAATTTTGGTGCAAAAAATCGGCCGTACCTGAATACCTAGATTGGCTCGCAAAGTGGCCAAGTCAAATCTAGCAAAGTGAAACACTTTCACGACATTGGCTGCTTCCAAGAGTTTTTTTAAGTTGGGGGCGTCAGCTTGCCCTTTGGCTATGCGGATTGCAGTTACTTTCCCTTCAAGATTGCACAGCTGGACGAGACACAAGCGATCGCGCAACGGCAGCAATCCCATCGTTTCTGTATCAACTGCGATCGCTGTAGATTCTAAATACTGGCTAAGGGCTGCGTCACTGAGGTCGCGATCGCTCACCTGAAAATCTGGTAATGTCATCAATTGTTCAAAAATAATAGCAGTGTCCAGCAGAAAAAAGTCTTGTCAGACACTACATTATTATTGTGCAAAAAAATCAGAAATTAAATCTACCTAGTGCGAAAAAACATCTGTGTTAGGTAGACTTCGCCTTGATTATTAGTAGCAACGCCAATTCCAGTCAGATTGTAATTTCCTTTAAGGTTCTTTAGGTGTCCGGGACTTTTGATCCAGCCAGTAACAGCTTCCTCTACGGGGTTGCTATATCCCCGGTTAAAAGCAACATTTTCTGCTGCACTGTTGTAGCGAATCGGGATAGCTTTAACTCGCCCTTCAAATCCCTGATGGCTAAATGGGGTTTTACCTTTAGCCATATTTTGACTATGAATTCTTGCCTGTCGAGTTAAATTTGCATTTAAAGTCAACTTTGGCAGCCCTTTAGAAGCCCGATATCGATTAATTTGGTCAAATACTGATTTTTCTAGCTCAGTAGTTTTAAAAGTAGGAGTCGATATTGCAACCTGACTAGAAAAAAGCGACAACAGCTTATTACGGGTGGATGTATTCGTAGAAGTATGATTTGGTATCGGAGCAGTCGTTAATCCACTAGCAAGGACAAGCGCACTTAAAGCGATGCCAAAAGCAGTTTGTCGGAACATGGAGAATTGCGTAATGTGTAGAGATATAAGACTTCTACTCTACCCTATTGTTCCAAGGATATATACCACAATACTGTTAAGTAATGATGAATTTCGGCAATTTGGCTACATCCTTTACAAGTAACACAAACAATAATTTCCAATTGTCAGTACTTCAATAGGTCAGCTTCATGAAAATCATGGTTAATTTTGCTAATAATTTCAGATTTTCATGAATTATCTAGCAAAAGCTTTACTAACAGGTTAAAGTCTGGGGAATTTACGAAAAAACCTAAACTTTACTAAATCTAACACTATGTGCAATTTTTACTCAAACCTAATCTCCTTGCCTAACAATAAGGAATAGATAGAATTCAAAGCCTCTCTCTTTTTGCAGGCTATCCATTAGTCACATCTTTCTTTACAATCTTGACACGCTCGGTGTGTGGCATACTTGACAAGTTAGCTCTTCTTCTCGCTAAAAGTAGGTTTTTATTGAGAAATAATGACGAACGAATCAGGGTTATAAAAAACGTAAGTGAATACTCTCGCAAATTTTGAAAAAGATCCGGGTAATGGATAGCTCTTTGCAGGAGAGAGGAATGGAAGTTAGGTCAGAATATTAAGTTGCACATCGCGTCAAACTTATGAGCGAATGAATATTTGTGTGAAGTAGATTGCGCCTTGACTGTTTTTAGCAACACCAATCCCCGTCAGATTGTAATTACCTCTGATATTGGCAAGATGCCCTGGACTTTTGAGCCAGCCTTGAACAGCCATTGTGGCAGGATCGCCATATCCCTGGTTGTAAGCGACATTTTCAGCAGCCGATCTGTAAGAAACACCGGTTGCATTAAGACGTTCTGAAAATCCATTATGTCCAAAGGGAACACTACCATTAGCCATGTTCTTACTGTGAAGCCTAACTGGATTATCCATAGCAGAATTACGAGTTAGCGCTGGTAGCCCTTGGGAAACTCTGTAGTTATTGATTTGGTTAAAAATCGACTGTTCTAGAGCAGCAGTGTCCGTACTAGATGCTGCAATTTGATTAGTATTATTCGATACGTTTGGAGACACAGGCGTACAAGTTGGATTTGTTACAGAAGTAGCGATCGCTCCACTACTGAGAGCAAGAGTGCCTAAAACAACGTTGTAAACTATTTGTTTGATCATTTGTTGGCTGTAAAGTTTTAGACAATGTAACCGACTAATATCAATGTGACAAATTGCTTATAGGTCTAAATTGCTCTAATTGTGGGCTTTTTTACTTAAAAACTAATATCAAGCGTTAAAATGCACGATATAACGCAAAATTGATACTATTTAATCAATATTTGTCTTCTAGCATTAGTATAATTATGTTTATTTAAGATTTCGCATTTAGACTGTCATCTAGTGTAATTACTAGATTTATTTGAATTCATGAGTTTTAGATTATGCATATTTATCTTCATAAATTCAGCTATTTTACTGTATTTAAGTATATTATATAGCTTTTTTATGTTAAAAAATCAGTAAAAACCGATTGTAGTAGTTGAAGATGCGGAATGTCTGATAAAAAATGGCTGGATTTATTCAGCCATTTTTCTACGTGATTTTAACTAGACTTATTTAAGGGGTTCTAACTCTTCCTGTATCACACGCAACACCCGTGCAATATATTCTGCACGCCACTGTTCCCGTTCCTTGGTTACTTTGACATCCGGCTCGTAAGCTTCAATTTCACTAGTCGATAAAATACCTTTCACCTCTAGCAACCGTTCGATGGTGTCTAGCCGCTCATGCAGCACGGACACCTCACCAGTCAAGGCCATGACGATCGCTAACAATTTATCAGTTTGGGGATTTTCTAAGTAAACAGGTCGTTTACCTTTGGCTATTTTTGTCATCCTAATACCAATTCTCCAAAAATAAGACTAGACATACAAAATGAGGAAAGCCAGAAAAAATCTGACTTTCCCAATTACAAATTATTGTCTTCGTAGCAGGCCATAGCCTGTTACGAATTACAAAATTTTCTCTGCTTACTTAGTTGCAGCAACCACAAACCAAGTGCCTTGGGTGGCTGAGTTACGATTTTGAAACATACCATTAGTTTCTTTTGCTTTCCAGGCCCCATTCGGGACAAATTTCTCGAATGTCTTATCTGCTGCAAAACCAGCCTCAGTAACTAGCGGCACCAAATCTAAATCGCGTACAGCACTCCAGAAAGGTTCGTTGTTGTTAGCGGTTTCCCAATCATAAATAAACTGTGTATAAACATCCATGTGACGATAAAGGGGTGCTTCTAGATGAATCATCATGCCACCAGGAGCCAGTAGACGATAAGACTCTTGCATAACTTTACGCACAGCTGACGGAGGGATTTCATGCAGCAAAATGTGAGAAACCACTAAATCAAATGATTCATCAGGGAAGTTAGTATGTTCGGCATTTTGCTGAGAGAAGTGTACCCGTTTTCCCAAGGCTTCGGCTCTTGCATGAGCATAACGCAGTATAGATGCGCCTATATCTATAGCATGGACTTCTGCATCTGGGAAACCATCCACATAAGGTAATGTGCTATTGCCAATAGAACATCCCATATCAAGGATTTTTTTCGGTCGAAAGTTGGAAAACTCTGCTAAAACGTAGTTTTGGACTATAGATAGCCCCATATCATCGTTGAGCGGCCCCAACCAACCTAGTCCATAAACGTAAGCGCCGCGATCGTAGGTTGCACCGGCTGCGACATCATCAGCAGTGAAGTCACCGTGATATCCTCCGGGCATACAGTGAATGTCTACAGCCTTTTGATAAGCAGGTATTTGAAAATTTGGATCGAGGGTTAAAGTACCCAGTTCACCACCCTTATCTTTGGCACGCTCAATCAACTCAGGCAGTTGTCTGTCAACGTTGGCATTTACAGCATCCCATAACATTTCCTGGTTGATGCGCTTCAGGGCACTAGTCCAGCGATAGTAGGGTTCGTGCTGCATTACTTCCCGAATTTCATAACGATTTTCGGGAGGGCGCTGATGTTCTTGTTCAAACTTCGGCTTGGCTAGTTTTTCATAAATTTCTTTATTACCAGGAGTGACATTCTTGAAAATGTGCATTTTCATAGTTTGCACAAAGTTTTGGCGTGCCAACTCGTCGTGAGTGGGTTGCGGTAACATTGGGTGTTGGAATTGTCGATTCATGATTGCTTCCTCCCAAAAATTTGAGCTATATTTACGCTGGATATAATAATTTGGCTACCGTTTGTACATCCTTGTCACCACGTCCAGAGCAATTAATTACAATTCGAGGACTGCCGGTTAGTTGAGGACAGAGAGTTTCGAGATAAGCGATCGCATGGGCTGTTTCTAATGCCGGGATAATCCCTTCCAATTTCGCTAATCGCTGGAATGCCTCCAAAGCCTCGGCATCCGTCACACTATAATATTCAGCGCGACCAATATCTTTCAAATAACTATGTTCTGGACCGACACCAGGATAATCTAACCCCGCACTAATTGAGTGTGCCTCAATGATTTGCCCATCTTCATCTTGCAGTAGGTAGCTCATTGCTCCGTGCAATACACCAACTCGTCCTTTTGTCAAGGTTGCTGCGTGTTTTTCGGTATTGACACCTTCTCCGGCTGCCTCAACCCCAATTAAGCGTACAGAAGACTCATTAATAAACTCATAAAATAGTCCCATCGCGTTGGAACCACCACCCACACAAGCCAAGAGAATATCAGGTAATCCACCCCACTTTTCGATTGCTTGGGCGCGAGTTTCTTCGCCGATTATTGCATGGAAATCACGTACCATCATCGGGTAAGGATGAGGCCCTGCTACCGAACCCAGGATGTAATGAGTCGTTTCTACATTTGTCACCCAATCGCGGATTGCTTCAGAAGTAGCATCCTTCAAAGTTCCGGTTCCCGCCTCCACCGGACGCACTTCTGCCCCCATCAGCCGCATTCTAAACACATTTAAAGCTTGGCGTTCCATGTCATGAACGCCCATGTAAATTATGCATTCCAGCCCAAAACGAGCGCAAACTGTAGCTGTAGCCACTCCATGTTGTCCAGCACCCGTTTCGGCAATAATCCGTTGCTTACCCATGCGTTTAGCCAACAATACTTGACCAACAGCATTATTAATTTTGTGAGCGCCAGTATGATTTAAATCTTCACGTTTCAAGTAAATTTGTGGCCCGGTGCGATCGGGTCTAGCATAATGAGCAGTCAGGCGTTCAGCAAAATACAATGGTGTCGCACGTCCTACATAGTCTCGTAACAACTGCTGTAGTTCTGCTTGAAAACCAGGGTCATTGCGGTATTGCTGATAAGCTGTTTCTAGTTCAGCTAGGGCAGGCATGAGGGTTTCAGGTACATACTTACCGCCAAACTGTCCGAAGCGGCCTAACGTATCTGGAACCTGAGCAGTTGAACTTGGAGATAGGGGAGTGGTAGTCACAGGCTGTTTTTGATGACGGGAATCACTTAATTATAGAAAAGTCTGAAGCATATCTGGAGAATGGGGAGAAGTAGGGGGCAGGGGAGGCAGGGGAGGCAGGGGAGGCAGGGGAGGCAGAGGGGCAGGGGGAATTTTGGAAATTGCGAAATCATCGCGTAAATATGCAAAGCTTCAAATTCTTCCCCTATTAAGAGTTCTCCTTCGATTTGGTTAACCTAATGCGGACTTTAAATCACTTTCCGCTTGTGCCAATGCATCTGGTAATTTACTTGCATCGCGTCCGCCAGCTTGGGCTAGGTTTGGTCTTCCACCGCCGCCGCCACCGCAAATTTTAGCGATCGCACCCACAAATTTACCAGCTTGCAAACCTTTTTTGTTCACTTCTGAACTAAAAGCTGCAACTATACTCACTTTTCCCTCTTCTGGAACAGAACCCAGCACCACTGCACCGTTACCGATTTTTTGCAACAAGCGTTCGGCTGCGGTTTTCAATGATTCTGGATCGACATCTTCTAATTGGGCGACAATAATTTTAGAATCGCCTACGGTTTGGGCTGTTTGTAGCAAGCTGTCTGATTTTGCGATCGCTAGCTGTACCTTTAAGGTTTCTAATTCCTTCTGGCTATTTCTCAGTTCGCTTTGCAGACTTGTGATTCTGTCTGGTAATTCTTCGGGTTTAACTTTAAAGCGATCGCTCAAATCTTTAACTACTTTATCCCGCAGATTCAAATAATCTAGGATTGCTGGCCCCGAAACGGCTTCAATCCGCCGCACCCCAGAAGCTACGCCAGCTTCCGAGATAATCTTGAAAACGCCAATTTCAGCAGTATTACTTACGTGAGTTCCACCGCATAGTTCCATTGATACGCTAGGAAAGTCAATCACGCGCACTTCCTCACCGTATTTTTCTCCGAACATGGCAACAGCACCCCTAGCTTTCGCCTCGGCTATTGGTAATACTTCCACTTTCGCAGCATGAGCCTCAGCAATCCAACTGTTCACCTGTTCTTCAACTTGTTGAACTTCCTCTGCTGTCAACGCGCGGGGACAGTTGAAGTCAAAGCGCAATCTGTCAAAGGAAACTAGGGAACCTGCTTGAGATATGCCTTCATCAACAATTTTTTTCAATGCCGCTTGCAATAGGTGCGTTGCGGTATGGTTAGCTTGGGCGCGACGGCGACAAGCTGGATCGATTTGAGCGCTGACGCGATCGCCTACGCGCAGTGTACCGCGTTCGATGCGTCCGAAGTGAACAAAGAAATCAGATTCTTTTTTCACGTCTTCTACCCGAACAACAATACCATCACCGGAGATATAACCGCGATCGCCGATTTGCCCCCCAGATTCAGCATAAAATGGCGTTTTGTCAAGGACTATTTGTACCTGTGTCCCGGCTTCTGCTTCTTCTTGAGAAACACCTTCTACCAAAATCGCTTCGACTTTCGCAGTCGCCGCAGGTTGGGTATATCCGATAAATTCGGTGGCGTGGATGTGTTCTGCTAATTTGTCGAGAGAACCTTGCACAGTTAAATCGATGGTTTCATGTGCGCCTCTACCTCCTTGTTGTTGGATTTCCATTGCTTTCTGGAATCCATCAACATCAACTGTCAAGTTGTTTTCCTCAGCAATTTCTTGAGTAAGTTCAAAGGGGAAACCGTGGGTATCATAAAGAGTAAAAGCACTTTCACCGCTAATTTGAGTTTCCCCTCGCTGTTTCACCTCTTGGATGATTTCTTCTAGCAGTTTTTCGCCTCTATCCAGAGTTCTGAGGAAATTAGACTCTTCCCTTTGCAACTCAGCCTTAATTGCGGCTTCTCGTTGGCGCACATTGGGGTAAGCTGATTCGGAAAGAGCGATCGCAGTTTCGGCAACTTGAGTAGTAAATTCTCCAGAAATCCCAATTAACCGCCCATGACGCACCACCCGCCGAATTAACCGCCGCAGCACATAACCCCTTCCCACATTGGAAGCGCGAATTTCATCAGCAATCATGTGGATAACAGCGCGAACGTGATCGCCAATGACTTTTAGGGAAGTTTTGGTTTTTTCATCACTGCTGTGATAATCAATGCCAGCAATTTTCCCTGCTGTTTGGATAATTGGGAAAATCAGGTCAGTTTCGTAGTTATTGGGCACTTTTTGGAGAATTTGCGCCATTCTATCCAAACCCATTCCGGTGTCGATGTTCTTGTTTTGCAGTGGTGTTAAATTGCCTGACGCATCCCGGTTATATTGCATAAACACGAGGTTGTAAAACTCGATGAACCGGGAATCGTCTTCTAAATCTATATTTTCATCACCGCGTTCTGGGTGGAAGTCATAATAAATTTCGGAACAAGGGCCACAAGGGCCAGTCGGGCCAGACACCCAAAAATTATCGTCTTCGCCCAAACGTTTAATTCTCGCTACCGGCACACCGATTCGATCGCGCCAAATTGCAAAGGCTTCATCATCATCTTCAAAAACGCTGACGACAAGATTTTGGGGGGAAAAGCCAAAGACTTGCGTGGAGATTTCCCAACCCCAAGCGATCGCTTGTTCTTTAAAATAATCACCAAAGCTGAAATTACCCAGCATCTCAAAAAAGGTGTGATGCCGTTTGGTGCGTCCGACATTCTCAATGTCGTTGGTGCGGATACACTTTTGCGAAGTCGTAGCCCGCTTAAATTCTGGTGTGCGCTGCCCTAAGAATATTGGCTTAAATGGTAGCATCCCCGCGATCGTCAGCAGCACGGTTGGATCTTCTGGCACGAGGGAGGCACTTGGGAGAATTTGGTGTTCCCGTTGAGCAAAGAAGTCGAGAAATATGTTGCGAATTTCGTTACCGCTTAGGTACTGGGGATTTGAAGACATAGGTGTTTTTAACTTTAGACTTTAGACTTTCGACTTAGGCGTAGCGGCACTAGGTAGGTGTATTTTCATAAATAGCTTTATATATTCTTGCATTTTGTTTCATATTACTGCCAGCTAATTCTGCCATTGGGTGAGATATATGCAGTTACTATGATGCTTTTAGACTACTATCTAACTTTGGCAGGATGTGCATAGGCGTAGCCCGTTGTAAACATCGGATTTCGATGCTTAAAATTAATCATTAAGAAATAGTTTAAAATTCCCATACTGAGGTAGCAAATGGCACTAAAACTGAAAGTATCAGATATTGCTTTTGAAAGATGTGCCGAAATAATTACTGAGTCTATCTACGTTATGGAACCTGAGATCGAAGTGAATGTTGAGATTAACGCAAAAACTGTCACGGTGGAGTCCGAAGCTTCTGAGGAGTCAATCAAACAAGTAATTGTTGTTGCTGGTTACGCTGGAGAAGGTTATCGATCGGATTTCAGCTTTTCATAGAAGAAGTTTAGACTTTAATATCTCAAGCGACCTAACAAAATTTTTTTATATTTTATGCCTGTATAAAGGCGGAATAGAAATAACTTCCCCAAATTAGTGGCAGGTTTTGACATAACTTTTTATTTAGCTTTGTTTTCTAAACTTATGCTGTTACAGCAAATAAAAAAGACGTGAATTAGTAAATAGGCAAATCTAGATAAGACTTTGGCAGAAATATTTTATTTCTCCTGCTTATGCATTGTTTGTTTTGGGTTAAATTTTACTTAAATTATAAATTTTTACCCGACAACTTCTGTCTTTATTGAGATGAGAGGTAAGCCCCAAAAAGCTACTGTACATAACAGGAGGTAGTTTTGCTGTGTATATTATATATGTTTTAAACATTTTTTTAATATGCAATCTAAGCCTAGCTTATAAATAAAAAGGCTAGAAAATTTTATTTTATGAGAAATAATATTTTAAATTACATAATAAAATTTCAGATTTGATAACTCAGTTAAAAATTTTTATATTTTCTTAATTTTTCTACTTAGGAATAAATTTATTTACCTAACGCAATGGTTATTGAAAACTATTTATTTCGGTAGTTTCATCATGTGAATAGTACTTAAAAAATAACAAAAACAGTTTTTATGCATTTAAATAATATTCAGTATTTTTACTGTTTTAAAAATAAACCGTAAAGAAGACATTAGTTATTAGAAATCAATATTTCCGAAACGGTAGTAGTAAACATAAAATCTTAAAATGAGATTAAGTTTGAAAGTTCACTATCTAATAGATGCTCAAAAAACAAGATGAAAAAAATCTACTTGAGCCTAGAACATAATATTTAGTATTAGACGATAAAAGCAGTAGTTACCCAAGTAAATTTATTTAAAATTTAAATAGGATAAAAAATAAAGCAATGAATATTTCTATTCTGATCTTTGGAAAAAATAATTTTATCGCCACACTTCCAGATCAGATCCGTTATGCGACTGCTTTTAGTGTAGAAGTTATAGACAATTTGGATCGAGCAGTGTCACGGATTAAAACAACACCTCCCGATATAATCCTGGTGCAGGCTAGCCTGGATAATAGTATGGAACTCTGCGGTTGGTTGAAAGATCAAACAAAACTATCATGGATATATTGTATTCTTTTCGAGGATCGTTCCCAGCAGCTTACCGATCGAAATAAAGGTTGGCATAGGGAATTGGAAATGAGTGCTGCGGCGCTAAAGCAAGGAGCCGATGCATATATTTGGCATCTTATTGAAGAAAAAACAGACTATAGCTTGGCAGAGTTGACTGCTAATCATGGACTAATACTTGCTCAATTGACAGTTGGTTTGCGGAAAGCACAAAAATACCGAGATTTGATTCGCACAAATGATATGTTATCTGCGATCGCCTTAGCCGATTCCTTGACAGAATTAAATAATCGTCGGGCTTTAGAATGGGACTTACCAAGGCAAATTCAAAGAGCCAAGACTCAAAAAACTTCCTTGAGCTTGATTATTCTGGATGTAGATCATTTCAAAAAAGTTAACGATACTCATGGGCATTTAATAGGCGATCGCATCTTGCAAATATTATGTCAGCGTTTGCGCCACAATCTGCGCTGTCAAGATACAGCATTCCGCTATGGTGGCGAAGAATTTGTAATTCTTCTAGCGAACACTACCGATGACGAAGCACTATTAGTAGCCCGTCGTCTCAATCGCGTAGTCAGCGACGAACCATTTGCACTCAACAATAAACTGACAATTAATGTCACCATTAGTTTGGGTACAGCCTCTCTGCAAGCTGAGGATGATGAAAAAGGAGAGAGTCTGCTGCATCGTGCCGATCAATGTCTGTTACAGGCTAAAACCTCTGGGCGTAATCGGGTGATTAACTCCAGCTACCTATCTCATCATGGCTCACATTTGAAAGTTGTTTCTTCGTGAAAGTGAGGAACGTCTAATCAGACATTGAGTCATGAACGGCTCAAATTAACAATTTATTTGGGTACTAATCTTACTTTCAAAGGTGCGATCGCCTGAATAAAAGTATTTATTCATACATTCATTTCTAAATCAATATTCTAGTAACTAGTTAGACAGCATATCGGTTTGGGAATACTGGCAATTAGGGTAATGGATTGCTGTAATCCGTTGATTTAGCCATAGTTCCAGCCTTTCACCTAAAGCACTGTCTTTCTAGGATTTTAGATATTATGACAACTGTTCAAGTTACATACGCAGGTCTAATCAAAGTAACAAGAGGTGAGGCTCCCAAAGAGCTATACTCCCACCAGAACGAAGCAATCAAAGCACTGAATGAAACTAATAAAAATGCCTTTGAAGGTTTACTAGTTCTACCTACGGGTGGCGGAAAAACTTTAACGGCAATTCACTGGCTACTACGTAATTTTATTAACAAAAACAAAAAGGTTCTGTGGATTGCTCATCGCCATGAATTACTCGACCAAGCACTTGAGACACTTCAACTTAGTGCTTATTCATCATTATTGAGCAATGTATCAGGATTTAAATACCGCATTATCTCCGGTCATCCTAAACACGATCGACCTGTAAATATTGAAAAGACTGATAACATCATCATTGCCAGTAAAGATAGTCTAAACAGTGGGCTTGATCATTTATTGAAAAACTGGGTTGGTCACTTAAATGAAGTTCTTTTGGTTGTAGATGAAGCGCATCATGCAACAGCTAAGACGTATCGTAAATTAATTAATGCTGTCAAGGATAATCTAAAAAAACGAGGTCATAATAACGGCTTTAAAATGCTGGGACTAACGGCTACCCCTTTCAGAACAGATGAGAGTGAGAAGAGTTTACTAAAGTTAGTTTTTCCAAATGATATTATCTTCTCAGAACACCTGAGAAATTTAATCGCCAAGGGAATCCTTGCTGAACCGATTTTTGAAAATCTCAAAACGAACATAGAAATCAAGCAAAAATTGAATGAATTGAATGCAAGGCAAATAAAAAATATCGAAGATTTTGACAGACTGCCAAAGGACATTGCTGAGAAAATTGCTCAATCTAGTACGCGTAACAATCAAATTGTTGATCATTATATTAACAATAAGGCTGAATACAAACCTCTTCTAGTATTTGCAGTTGATGTAGAATACGCAATCACTTTGAACGCACTGTTTAAGGCGAAAAAAGTCAATTCTGATTTTGTTGTATCTTCAGTTAAAGATTTAACTACAGGTGCTACAGTTTCTGCCGAGGAAAACTCAGAAAAAATCAAAAAATTCAGAAATCGAGAGCTTGAGGTATTGATAAATGTAGAAATGTTGACTGAGGGAACAGATTTACCTAACCTAAAAACTGTTTTTCTCACACGACCGACCGCCTCTACAATACTAATGACACAAATGATTGGTCGGGCTTTGCGTGGGCAAAAAGCAGGCGGTACAGAAAAAGCTTATGTGGTCAGTTTTATTGATGACTGGGAAAACAAAATTAACTGGGTGAACCCAGAAAAACTTCATTTTGAAGAAGATGCAGAATTTATTGTAAAAGGAATTCCATCAAGTAATAGAACTGCTCGACTGATATCTATTGAGATGATCGAAGAATTCGCTCGTATCATGGATAACTCAATTGATACTAGTAGTTTAGAAAAACTAGACTTTTTGAAAAGGATTCCTATTGGAATTTATCATTTTTCCATTCTCGAACCATCCGAAGGATATGAGCCTAATCCTAGACCTTATGATGTATTGTTGTATGACGATACAGAAGAAGCATACGATAATTTTGTTAACGATTTGAAGCTTATATTCCAAAGTATTGATTTACAAGATAGGGAAATATTGAGCGAAGCAGAACTTGGAAAGCTTTGGCAAACTGCAAAGCAAATTTATTTTCCTGACTATCAAACTTTGCTAGGTTACAGAGATGAAGATGTAAAAAATATTTTGCGTTTCTATGCTCAAAAGCAAATTCCACCAGCATTTCTAGCTTTTAGCGAGAGAAGAAAATGTGATTTATCTATCGTAGCAAGACATATCTACGATAATTCGTTAGGTCGTAGAGCAGAGTCTGACTATATCAACTCAATTTGGAATGATGAACAGTCTTTTTGGCAAGTTATATTCAGCTACAACCAGTTACCCCTCTTCTGTCACTTTCCGGGTATTCTAAATAAAAGGACTAAAAGAAAAA
>NZ_JAVRCK010000079.1:0-42655 GCF_034530815.1 Nostoc sp. DedSLP03 | reverse complement strand
CTCCCAGCACGGCTGTCACTCCTTATAAGACAAGTGTAGTCTCGCGTGGGGATTCTGCTGAGATATATAAGCGCAGATTCTAAAAGTTAGTTATAAAGTTTCGTTGATTAAACACTCTGAGCAAACAATATAAAATCTATTTTGATGTTGGTTGTATACAATCGTCCGTTTGATCGCGAGAAGCAATTTCGTATTTATGTATAAGCTAAATTTAAATCCCCGACTTGTTTAAAAGTCGGGGATTTGGGCAACAAGTTAGTTGATTAGAAAGATGGAGCATACAACTTATCGCCGACAATCTCGCGAATTGTCTCTACTAGTTGGCTGTATGCAAAGTTAGATAAAACTGGTTGTGCTGTTTGTAACTGAATTTCTCGCTCTAAATCAATCCATGACTTGCAGCCAGCGTATTTGGCGTAATAGGGAATTTCTTGCTCTTGCGGTAGTTTATATGTCCGTAGGAGGAGGATATAAAGGGGCTGACGTGCTTTCCATTTGAGGCGATCGCTAATAAAATGCTCGTTCCAAATATGGAAGGGAAGTAAGTTGTTGACAATAGATTCGTCACTACAGGGCAAAATATCTGTAATTTCAGCCCAACTACCAATGCGAACTGTTTCAGGATGCCAGCCTGATGTTACTGGATAGACATTATTGGCATATTCAGCTTTCAGCATGAAAGCTTGTTGATGTTCATAAGTAGGATAAAGCAGAATTTGCTTGTGAGCAACTTGGAAATGTCCATTTCGTTCGTGGATACCGCCTTTGCGGAGCAACATAATTGTTTTGCCACTTTCCAAGGCATTTATGGCAACTGCCCATTCTTTGAGAGCATGAAAAGTTGTAGTCAATTCCATCGGTATCTACTGTAACTCTGATTTAATTTGAAGCTAAGACTGATAAAGTGTGAACCTGTCCAAGGCAATAAATAAGGAAAGCGATCGGTGTTTCCAATTTTTCTAGCGTCCAGTTAGCAGAAACAGCAAGTTATAGACGTATTGAGAGTTTACAACCACCCTATTCTTTATTCTGGAGACAGGTAGAACAAGATGCATTGCTCTATTGTATCGAAAACAATATTTCTATCCTTGCTTATTCGCCTTTAGCACAGGAGTTGTTAACAGGAAGATTTGCTCTCGGTCATAAATTTGACCCAACAGATAACCGTGCTAAAAATAAACTGTTTCAAGGCGAAACTTTGAACTTACCCAACAAGCGCTAGAAAAACTGCGTCCTATAACTCTTCTTAATAATTGTACCCTTATTCAGTTAGCTTTAGCCTGATTAATTGCTCAACCTCAAACAAACGCACAGACGCGTCATAGCGGCTTGTCCCCAAATGCATTAGCCGCCCAAATCAAGCTTTCTACAGCCGAATTGGCAGAAATTGATGCCATTGGTCGTATTGTCACCGATCGTCTGGATAACAATCAGATTGTGTGGAATTGATGACAATGTAGTTTAGTTGCGATGCTTAATCTATCTAAGATCCCTTTAACTTTCTTCAAAAGAGGGTCAGGGATCAAATTTATGGTATAGATTGCAAAATCTAACAAAACGTCAACTTTCGTAAACCAAGGGTTGCAACTCACAAATGTAAGTGATAATTTAGATAGTAGGACACCAAACAAAATAAACCAAACAAAAGGGTCAATGACTTAGTGTCCCCTCGTCAGCAGCCCAAGCAAATTTCAGCATATCAAATGTGATAAAAGTGGCAAAAAGCCTAATGTAGAAGGCAAAGCCAAATCCTAAAGCGGAAAAACGCAAGAATGCTGAGTTTGTTAGTTTTTTAGTCCACCCTAGTTATTAACCTTCAGTTAGTTAATCAGTTTAAAATTTGAAATCTGTAAACTCGATAAAACCTGGTCAACCTCGACCAGGTTTTTGGCATTTTATTGTAATATGATTTTCTCAGTACGGCAGAAATTAGGGGTAGGGCTTTGTTGGGTTGAGCGACAGATAAACCCAACAAAGTCTCGATAATGTTGGGTTAAGGAACGAAACCCAACCGACATCAGTTTAATTTTTAGTCTTAGCTGAACTGTATTGAAGCGTATTGGACTCTAGCTAATTTTCCAGCAGGGAATAAAATAAGACAGCAACATATCCTGCGAGGAAAATTTGATGAAAAATTATCGCTTTTTAAATAAGATTACTACAGCTATAATTGTAGCTGCCCTTTCTTTTTCTTGTAAATCTTCTGTTAGTAAAAATGCAGAACAGGCAAAAGCAACTGAGAAACCGAAGCCACAACAAAATCTTATCTATGGCGATTTAATTATTAAAGAACAATCAGATTATCTGATGATTCCTGTTAGCCTTGCAGAGCAGAATGAAGATAAAGGAGTTGATTTAAACCTTTCACGTTCTTATGAAAAGGAAAGAAATAATCAATTGTATAACATCATCTTTTATCAAAAGCAAGGTAATGAAGCTCATCTTTTATTAAATAAAAAGGCCATTATCGCTTCCTTCGATTTATTGGAAGTAAAAACGGTAAACAAGCCCACTACAAGAGTTTGGTTATATAAAATCATTGACCAAGATACAAATATAGATAAAAAATTTAATAGCGAAGATGCTACTATTGGCTATCTTTCTGATATATCAGGTAAGAACCTCCAGCAAATTACCCCAAATAATACTCGAATCATCAGTTGGGTTCTTGTTCCAGGTCAAAATGCAATTTTTCTCAAAATTCTTAAAGACTCGGATAATGATAAAAAGTTTACAAAAGAAGACAAAACAAATTTTGTGAGGGTTAACCTCGATAAAATCGGTATGGGAACTGAGATTATTAGTGACCAAATAGAGCAAGAAATTAAATCTTACGTTTTTAAATAAGTTTATTCGTAGTAAGCAGGTGAAGCCGCTTACTACAAACTTTAATCCAATACGCTTGGGTTAAGGGTTATTGGTGTAAATAATTGGTTTTTCAAGACGCGATAAATCGCATCTCTACATGAGGGTTTTGTTGCTCATTCTGAACTGTATTAAACTTTACAAAACCCAATCGCGTAAAAGTTGGTTTACTTTATCGGGTACTTCGTCGTGGGGACAATGACCTGCTGTTAAAAAATGCTCTGTCAATTCTGGGTAATATTGACGAAACTTTTGAGAACGTTCTCTAGCATTCATCCACGGATCGGCTTCTCCCCATAACATCAACAGAGAACAAGTTAATTGCTTTAGTAGTACATCAACTTTTTCCCCTTGAGGACTGCTAAAAACTGAAACAAATACATCCAACGCACCCGGATCAAAAGCAGGACGAGAAATTTCTTCTACCAATTGATCTGTAACTGCACTTTTATCAAGATATACCTTTTCTAAGGTTTGGCGAATTACCCAACGTTGTCGTACGTATTGAAATAACACAAACTGAGCTAAAGGTTGTTGAAAAATCCATTTAACTGAGTCACCCAGAAGTTTCTCTAAAGGAGAGGGTTTTTTGGGTGGCTGAATTTCGCTTTGCAAAGCTTCCGGTTCCGATGTCGCTTGGCTTTCGCTAAAAGGCCCAGCACTATTGAGCAACACTAAGGAAGCCGCACTGTCAGGACGTTGGGCTGCAACACATAAGCAAGCATAACCACCAAGAGAATTACCTGCTAATACTGCTTTTTGACCAATCACTTCGCTGATAAAATCATGGAGCTGGTCGCGCCACAAGTCGCCACTATACTGCAATTTTGGTTTTGCCGATCGCCCGAATCCCAAAAGGTCGATCGCAAATACTTCAAAATCCTGACACAATCCTGTGATATTCTTGCGCCAGTGGTCTGTAGAAGCACCAAATCCATGTACCAAAAGCAAAGGCGGACGTTGCGTTTGTTTCTCTCCCACACGCACGTAGTAAATGTTGTGCCCGCGCCACTGCCAATATTTGCCAGGAATTGGAGTTGTAAAAGGGGCTGTAGTTGCCTGCATAATTTAAAGAAATGTTAAGGAGCTTTTAATAATTGTAGGCTAGGTGAGGGGATTGGAGCAGGGGGGCAATCAATTCAAAATTCAAAATTCAAAATTCAAAATTCAAACATTTTAGAACTCCTGCCTTCTGCCTCCTCTTTCCCAATGACAAATGACTAATGACAAATGACTAATGACTAATAGCTAATGACAAAAAAAATTACAGGTAAAACTAAACTACTAGGAGTCATTGGGCATCCGGTAGAGCATTCGCTGTCGCCAGTGATGCATAATGCAGCGATCGCACAATTAGGATTAGATTACGTTTATCTGCCTTTTGCGATTGAACCACAGAATTTAGAGGTGGCGATCGCAGGTTTTGCTGCTGTTGGGGTTGTCGGCTTTAGTGTGACAATACCTCACAAACAGGCAATCATTCCCTTACTCTCAGAAATTACACCTTTGGCTCAAACTATTGGAGCCGTGAATACTGTTAGCCGCCAAAATAACAAATGGGTAGGCACAAATACAGATATAGAAGGATTTATCGCCCCTTTGCAGACAACATATAAACAAGATTGGAGTCAGAAAGTAGCGGTAATTTTAGGCAATGGTGGTGCAGCAAGAGCTGTTGTCGCAGGTTGTACTCAGTTAGGTTTTGCCCAAATTCATGTTGTTGGGCGCAATATGCAGAAATTAGAAGAATTCCGCAATAGTTGGAGCAATTCGCCCCTTGCTGAGAAATTCCAGGTTCATCAATGGGAGAAATTACCAAAATTAATTCCTCAAGCAAATCTGCTGGTAAATACAACTCCAATTGGGATGTATCCCAAAGTCGATGAATCGCCTTTGAATGTAGAAGAAATCGCGAATTTACCAATGGGTGCGATCGCTTACGATTTAATATATATTCCTAAACCAACGCAATTTCTCCAGCAAGCACAAAAACAAGGCACAATTGCGATCGATGGATTAGAAATGCTAGTTCAACAAGGGGTAGCAGCATTAAAAATCTGGTTGCAGCAGGAAACTTTGCCTGTAGAAGTGATGCGCCAAGCATTACAAAATCACCTGGGTTTGGGAAAATGAAACGTTCTATAGAACTCCTACTTGCTTATTTCGGTGCGTAATTGATTCCTTAAAAATCAATACGTTCAGAATGAGCAACAAAATCCAGATGTAGAGACGCGATTTATCGCGTCTTAAAAGACCAATTATCTACACCGACAACCCTTAACCCAAGCGTATTGCCTTAAAAATCTCATTAGGAAATACGTATCTACGGACGTGTAATTACTTGGTTAGCAAACCAAGAAAGTATAAAAACTCTAGTATATTTTCGCCTATCAATTCAGCATTAGCCCCAATAGGATGTAGCGGAATACATATAACTCGCCAGATTAACAGGTGCGTTCTTAGCTAAATGACTATTAAGAAACCTTTGCTAATCAAGCAACCGGAAGTTGAAAAGCTCATCCATGAACTTCGTGGCATAACTGGTCTTACCCAAGAACAGTTTGCAGCATCTTTAGGTATAACTTTTTCGGCGGTAAACCATTGGGAGAAAGAATATACCAAGCCTTCATCTCTAGCTATGCAAAAGATTCAGGGGATGTTAAAGGAGATGGGCGAGCTGGGGCAGAAAGTGTCAGTGAAGTATTTGTCGAATTAGAAAGCAGCCAGAGAGGCTTAATTGAAGTTACTTTCCCCCAATTAACAGGTTATCGCTACGACATAACCACAAACAATTCAATTCTAATTTTAGCGATGTTTGCAGATATGCATATTCTGCGGATTACTCAACCTTTGAGTTTGAGTTTACCGTAGCCGATATTTTTTGCACTTTTGAAAACGAATTTAGCTTAAAAACGCGCAAAAACTCCCAAAATTTTTTTCTTAATTGAATGCCAATACTTTTCAGTCAACCTTATCTAGGACTGTACAATGTTTGATTACTCTACCCCCGCTTTAGCTACATATCTTAATATTTCTTCGCCAAGAGCAGCTTGCACTAACGGCAGCAAAGTTGCGGTTATCAATACTGAAGGTGTATGGGAAGTAGAAAGTAATGGGACGAAAAAACTAATCCCAAACTCTAATTACGATGCTCGTGACATTGTAGCAATTGACGGCAAAACTTATGTCTTAGCTGTTCCAACAGGACTAGTAAAAATAAAAACTGACGGAACTAACCAAAAAATAGTTAGCAACAAAGCTAATTCAAAGACACGGGTAAAATTTTTGCAAAATTGGATTATTTACCAGTCTGCAAATACTCTATCAATTTATGATAAAAACCTCAACTTTAAAGCCAAACAGAGCTATGGCGTAACTGAGGTAATGGATTTTGAGTATAAAAATGGCTATCTCTACACTAGTGGCTACCAGCAACAAAAGAGGTTAGGTATTCCCGTTCAGATAGCTTTTCTTTACCGAATGGTTTTCGACGGAGCAAAAATATTTGCTTTGGCAAATTTAGCAGGAAATAACCAAGGTAAGCTTTGGGGCTACAATTCTGCCGATCTTGCTCACGATATGGCAGACACAAGACTTAACCGATTACATATTTTTGAAGACAAGCTTTATGTCCTTGGTTCAGTTTATGGGGGTAACTCAATCTACAGGTGGAATGGCAAAGACTTATTAACAAAGACTTTGATTACCACAGACAGCTATACCAACGCTGCACAAACCCGTGATGAAACAAAGGTTTATATAGGAACTGTTAATCTAACTAATTTTACTGTCGAGCGTGGACAGCTAAGTATTCCAAGAAAGCCTACAACTGCGGGGATGGGAGACGGCAGTAGCAATTTCCCTAAAACTATTTACTCAGATGGCAGTAAAATTTTTGTGGGTTCCTCTGCTGCTTATGCGATCGCCAATAGAGATAATCAAACCTTCATGGGTAAACCCATCTCGCCTTACCGTGGAGATGCATCTCTTTTAGTTGTCTCCAAAAACCTAATGACTCGCCACGCTTGGGTAACACCGGGAAATGGTGAAGTATTACTATTTACTGATAAGTTTGCAGTAATCAAAACAGATAATAAAATAAATGACTTGGCTACAAATGTAGGAACTGCCCAAACTTTACCAACAAATACTTATTTCGTTAAGTTTTAATTGAGCAACAAGATTGTCTACAATCTCATTACTCAATTCTTTTTTGCAGAAAACTGTCAGTCAATATAGTTCAGATAAACCCAAAACCTAGATGTAGAGAGAGACGCGATAAATAAATCGCGTCTGGAAAGACCTATTATCTACACCAATAACCCTTAAATTAAGCGTATTGAACTATAAGCAAGATTAATTATTAGTTTTGTTCGCGTAGAGTTTACGCCAACAAGTTACAAAAAAGGCAGCAGTTAGGAGGCAGTGCATCGCTACGCGGCAGTTGAGCGTAGTCGAAACTCAACAACCGGACAGGAGGGTAGGAGTATTAATTAAAACTTTCGATGCAGGATATATTATTTTAAGCATTGAGGACAAGTATAGTTCTTGTCCTTTATTTTTTTGAGAAAGTTTTCGCCACAGGCTGCATTTTATTCAAGAGTAATATCAATAAATTTTAATAGCCTCTTGTTTTTTAGCACAATCTATGTAAATCTCATAAATATATAGTACTGTAAATCGATATATTTATAGTATTTTATCAAAAAATTAGGTGGGTTAGCCAATAAACTCAAAATTTAGTGCCAAGTAAACTTTTTAGGAAATGTAATCGTGAGTACATATCAATCTAGCGATCGCGCTCATCCGTTTGCCTTTTTTCAACGGATTATTGCCCTTACAGGACGCGATACCATCGACAACATCCGTAATGAAAAGTTACTTAAATATGCACAAGTTAGAGATTTTCTTAACAAGCAGTATTCAGGGCGAATAGTACCTGTATTTTAAAGATAGCGAAAGAATGGAGAATGACAATTTTGTTACTTCGTCTTTCCTAAATTAGGACTTACTAAACTGAAAATTGAACATTTGTGGAGGTCAAATCATGTTTTCTGGAAAAATCGAAAAAGAATTATTTAGTGAAGAAATTTGGTCAATTTGGCAAACAACTAAATTACCAGACCATCTACAGTTATTAGTGGATCGAGAATTAGGAAAATGTGATATCTGGGAATTGCAGTCTCACAAGTCTGACAATCGGCCTATTTATCCAAATCTCTATGATGACTCTAGTCATTCAACAAATATTTAACAAAAGAGGTAGTTCTTGCGTAAGGCAAGATAGCGTAGCAGTAGCGAATCCGCCTACTTTGTAAGAGTTGCAAGCTAGCAAGAGCGTCGGCTGGAGGAATACTGCCCGACGCAAGAACTACTGCGATACCTACGGCGGTAAATTCGGCTTTGAGAGTAAGGGTTTAAATCTCCCAGCAAATTCAAAATTTGGTAGGAAACTATCAAGTGGTGGGTCTAAATTCCCCACTGATTGCATTCTAAATTTTGACTTCTCTATTTAATTAATGCAAAATCGAATTCATGCTGCAAATCCCTCCCCAATTTATTTTACGTAGCAAGAGAAGGAATCAAGATTAATGGCACATCTATTTGAACCATTCAAGATTCGTGAAGTTGTTTTTCGCAACCGCATCGCCGTTTCACCGATGTGTCAATATTCCAGTACAAATGGATATGCTAATGATTGGCACGTTATCCATCTAGCTTCTCGCGCAGTTGGCGGTGCAGGTATAGTGTTCACAGAGGCGGCAGCTGTAGAGCCGCGTGGACGCATTAGCCCGCAAGATTTGGGAATTTGGTCAGATTCACACATCGAAACTTTAGCCAAGACTGTGGCATTAATTCATAACTTTGGCGCTGTTGCAGGTATTCAACTTGCTCATGCAGGTAGAAAGGCCAGCACTGCCAAACCGAGTAAAGGAGGGAAAGCACTAGATGAATCTCAGGAAGGTTGGCGTCCCATAGTTTCGAGTAGTGCGATCGCTTTTAGCAAAGATAGCCCAGTTCCAGAAGCTCTCACTCTTGAGGGAATTCAAGAAATTATTGACGCCTTTGTTCAAGCAACCAAACGTTCTCTCCAAGCTGGTTTCAAGGTAGTGGAAATCCATGCTGCCCACGGTTATCTACTGCACCAATTTCTTTCACCTCTTTCTAACCACCGTCAAGATGATTATGGTGGCAGCTTTGAAAACCGGACTCGTCTGCTCAGAGAGGTAGTTCAAGCAGTCCGAGAGGTTTGGCCTCAAACACATCCACTCTGGGTACGCATCTCCGCCACTGATTGGGTAGATAATGATGGCTGGGACATTGAGCAAAGTATTGCTTTAAGCGACAAACTCAAGTCTTTAGGAGTCGATCTCATCGATACTTCATCAGGCGGTACTATACCGGGCGTTCATATCCCAATTAAACCTGGTTATCAGACTCAGTTTGCCGAACGCATCCGCCGCGAAGCTAATATTCATACAGGAGCCGTGGGTTTAATTACATCCCCTGAACAAGCTGACGAGATTATTCGTACAGAAGTAGCTGATATAGTGCTATTAGGACGCGAACTACTCCGCAATCCTTACTGGCCACACCTAGCAGCCAAACAACTGGGACACGATAAACTCTGGCCTGTTCAATACGATCGCGCTTGGCTGTAAGCTTTCCTCGTTCCCATGCTCTGTAGATTAGTGACAACTTAAAGTAATAGACCTCTTGGCATTTGTCGGGAAAAGGGTAAGGGGAAAAGGGGAAAGGAACAATAAAAAACATGAGTCCCTTTTCCCGCTTCTTGCAAAAGTCATTTTTACAAGAGACTCCATGAGCGGAACTCACAAGGAACAATAAAAATATCTCTTCCCCAGTCCCCTGTCCCCAGTCCCCAGTCCCCAGTCCCCAGTCCCTATTTTTAAGGCAGGTCTGATGTACATATCAGGTGAATTGATCGGAGCAATTATTTGATGTTTTAGTAGAGTTTTACCCCTTGTTTATAAGCATCTATAAAACTTCTGTAGTCATATTCAACTTGAGTTGCATAGTCCACAGCAAAGTTAAAAATTTCGTCTTTGAATACAGCTTTATTACCACTCACAATATCAGTTACTTCTTTGTCAACGCTGACAGGAATAATCGCAGCATCATAGTCTCGATCGGAGATTGCATGGTTTTTGGCAACCACCTTCCCTGCGTACCCCATCGCATCCATGAATTTTGACTTACTGGTTAACAACTTATAGTCAAAGTCCACTTGGTAGGGTGATTTTTCACGCATCATAAAGGAAATACTACTGACAGTAGTATAGCCAATCAAGGGATCGAGATTGGATAACATCGCTTTCGTAGTGATTGTCACCCTTGCCCCTTCTTGGTTTCCATAGACTGAACTCGGCAGCAGACCTGGAACTGCGATCGCAACTGCGCTACTGCCTTCCTGTTTCATCTCTAAAATGCGATCGTCGTCGGTTGCTGAACTTGGGCCCTCAATCAACAAGTAATATCGGTACTTCCCAAGACTACCAACACCTGAACCTAATTTAAGCCGAATGTCCTTGAGGGTATAGTAACTGTTGTTGTAGCGCTTACTGATAGGAATTGAGGTGATATAGCTGCTCATAGCCCCAGCAATATCAGAATAGGTGCTGCTGGATACAGACTGGAGTTCTGAGGCTGTCTTGAAGAGGCGATTGTTACTGTTATTTAGCACTGTGTACTTTTTTAAAAGCTTAGAACGGCTCTTATCTGATGCCTTTTGAATCAAATCTTTGACTACACCGCTCGTATTGCTAGATTCTAAACGGTATGACAGTTCATCATTGCTTCCCTTAAAATCGTTCATCTTATTAAAGTAAGCATCCAAGAAGTTTCGCACAACATCCTCAGCATCCGTTGAATTAAAACCATTCTCATTAGCTACCAACAAAATAGAGACTGCCATCCGTCGCAAGTCCCAAACGTAAGGGCCAAGATAGCCTTCATCAAAGTCGGTGGTGTCAAAAACGTTGTTGTCTTTGCTATCTCTTATCGCTCCAAGATTTTGCAGATGCATATCTCCTTCTAACCAGATGGCTGAGGTTGAAGAGTTTACAAATCGTGAACTTGGCAAGGTCTGCATATCACGATAAAAAATGTGAGCCGTCCCCCGATAAAAAGTGAAAAAGCTATCTTTAGCTGTCATCTTTTGCATTTTCGTTGCCAGTTCTTGAGGCAATTGAGAAGCAAAGGGATGATTATATTGGTAAATTTCATTCACCACCCAAGTCGAACGGGGAGTTGCAGCTTGAACTGGAGATGCAAACCCCAAAATTAAAATTAAGACAAATACGACGATTGCAGATATGTGGTTAGGCATGATAGTTTCTGAGGCGTAAAAAAACTCTTGTGTAGAGAGAATCATTCAACAACAGTTTTTTAGCACCTTGAGCCATACTTAACAAAGTGATTTAAAGCACAATGCAACAACTATTCACTCTCAAGTATGGAGGGGATTCAAAAAGGTAAAATTATAAAGAATCGTTACAACATAATCATGTCAACCATCCAAACAACTGTGGTTCTGGCAATGACGGCCGATGGAAAAATTAGTGCCGTAGATCCGAAAGCGCCTCGTGAACCCAATGTAGTCGATCAAGCACACTTGGAGTATCAAGTCTCCCTTGCCGATTTAGTGCTGGTAGGAGCAGGGACAATTCGGGCTGAGGGGGGAACCTTTGCAATTAGCGATCGCGAACTGTTGGCAGCACGTGAAGTTCGCGGCCAGCCTCCTCAGCCGATAACTTGCGTTGTTTCACCTTCCCTTAACTTATCGCCGGATTTGCCTTTTTTGAGTCAGGACATTGAGCGATGGATATTTACCACACGGACTGCTATAGAGCGCAGTTCTGATACAACAACTTTGCAAAAACTGGCTGAATTAATTGATTTGGGAGATACAGACCTAGACTGGGATCGGGCCTACACCTTGATGGCAGAGCGAGGTATTCACAAAGTCGTTGCTTTGGGAGGTGGCTCTTTAACAGCTGCTCTAGTTCAGGCAGGGCGAATTGACGATTGGTGGCTGACCATTTGGCCGCTCATTTTTGGGGGAAAACACGCCCCTAGCCCAGTGGAGGGAGAGGGTTTTCTTCCCGATGCTGCTCCTCATCTAGAACTCATAGAAACTCGTCAGGTTGGAAGCAATCTGTTTTTACACTACCGCACAATCAAGTGAAAACGCGCTGCCAGAATTTGGCACTACGATTGTTGATACTAAAAAGCAGGGGAAGAGAAGTGCTTTTGCCCACAATTTGACTCAGTTTGTACCTTTTACCCTACCCCCTGCCTCTAATCAACCAGGAGGCCAATTTAACTGGCGTCCTCCCAAAATATGCAAATGTAAGTGATCGACTGTTTGACCGCCGTCATCACCAGCATTGATGACAACTCGATAACCATTTTTTAGTCCAGCTTCTTCTGCAACAAGTTTAGCAGTTAACAAAAGATGCCCCAACACAGCATGATCCTCAGATTCAGCCTCAGCTAGTGTCGCAATGGGTTTTTTGGGAATGATGAGGATGTGAACGGGCGCTTGGGGATGGATGTCTTTGAATGCTAGGGCTAAATTATCCTCATAAACAATATCAGCGGGAATTTCCCGACGAATGATTTTGCTGAAAATCGTTTCTGTAGTTTCACTCATGCCAATCTACCTACTAATCTGCTAGAGATTTTATATTAAGTCCGCCTAATTACTTATCATTGACAAAATTTGATTGTGCGGGTCATACCATTTTGGATTTTAGACTTCGGCTACGCTCAGTCGAACGATTTTGGATAGTGAAACATCCATCGGATAAGTGTTTCAGTTTTCCATCTGTCGCAATCATTTTTCAAATTGGTATAACATCCCTATTTACTGTTCGGTTAGGTTTTTTCAGGAAAAAGCTATGAAAAAACCTGCTAATCTTTTAAAAAGACTAGCAGGCATGGCTTATCATCAATCGGAGCGGCGGGATTCGAACCCACGACCTCCACTACCCCAAAGTGGCGCGCTACCAAGCTGCGCTACGCCCCGGTCAGAATTCCTACTATATAGCAAAACTGTAGGATAATCAAGAGGCAATTTTAAAAAACCTTAAGCATCCCACTAGCTTGCAGTAAATCTGGAACAGCAGAAGCATTCCATTTACCTTCTACACATCGCCCTGTATTTAAGATGAAGCGCAGACTATAATCATCTGGATAGCCTTCCACTTCCATCCATAATAAATCGCTTTCGGCTTCACAAGTAATTTTTTCCTCTTCCATCAATTCAGTTGCGAGTTGCTTCATGGTGTCTGCTAGCTGTGCTAGTAGACGACAAAAATCATTTAACTCGGCTTCGGTTAACTCAATCGCCCAATCATCTGTACCAACTAAACCTTTAAACTCAGGTGTATCGGGGTTCCAGCCAATACGCCAACCCAATCCGGTTTTAACAACGCGTTCCATTCAAAGTAGGCTTGTGCATTCTCAGGTTAAAGTTTTAAAAGTTATCCGTCAACTAGTAATCACAAATCATACTTGAAAAATGCCGTGTTTCAAGCTTGACAAAAGTACACTTACATAAGATACGCTCATGTAGGCTTTGTTTGCGATCGCCCCTAGTCATCTACAATTTGTAGGTGACGAAAATAACGTAAAAATAAGCTTTCCAGACATCAATTCTAAAAATTAAATCAAAAAATAATTACTAATTGCTAAAAAACTCCGGTTTTTTTGGCTTTGTGATGATAAATAAAAGTAATACTATTGAATCACGTGCTTCGTACCGCGAAGGATTACTGAAATTCTTCGCTGCTGTCTAGATGACTACTAAACATCAAACAACATCTGCTACCAATCAGTTTTTTGCTGGGGATGCTTCTTTGCCACAAAAAAAGGCTTTACCACAAAACTTACTCTAGATGTATCTAAGTAACTATGCCGATCAAGTGTAAAGATGTCACGGTATCTGGCAGCCAATTTTAAAGGAATTGGTGCCAATTTGGCAAGTTTTTCTCCAAAATATGAGATATTAGTAGATTGTAGAAATCTTTATTCTTATTCACATCTCTCTTCTTGCATTAGTTCCTATCTACTAAAACTCTTAAGACCAAGCAAATTTGACACGATAAGTTTAAGTAATTTAATGAAGTAGGAAATAATACATGGTATTATCACTGTCTTCTCATAACGTTATCCAGTATCTGCAAGACGCGGGTCTGTGTAGCTCAGAAGATGGCCCATCAGACAAATCTGAGTTGCCAGGAAGTAGTCAGAAAAATTTCAATTTACTAGTGACTTTAGCAGATAATCGCCAGCTGCTCATTAAACACGAACGTAACGTTAATAACAATGACGGGGCGCCTCATGAATTGTTTCAGGAGTGGCTGTTTCACCAGTTGTTACAACAGTTTCCAGTTCTAGGTAATACTTCAGCGATTGCGCCATTGGTAGTGCATTTTGACGAAGAAAATTCGATTCTCGTCCGTAGCTACTTGAATGAATATCTAGAGCTTGCGACATTGTACCACAACAATGAGATTTTTCCACAAGAAATTGCCTCTGCCATCGGCACAACTTTGGCGGGACTGCATCGCGCCACCTACAATCGCCGAGAATATCAAGATTTTATGGCAACTGCTCCCCAAGGAGAGTTTCGCTACGGGTTTTACAATCCAGCGCAAGGGGTAGGGTCGATTGGGCCGGAGATTTTTGCGACCGTTCCCACGGATGCACTAAAATTCTATGTTCTCTATCAACAATACGAGAGTTTGTCATCTGCGATCGCAGATTTGGCATATAGCTGGAATCCTTGCTGCTTAACTCATAACGACCTGAAATTGAACAACATTTTGGTTCATTCCAGATGGGAGCAATTAGACAATTGTCTTATACGACTAATTGACTGGGAAGCTTGTTCTTGGGGAGACCCAGCCTTTGATTTAGGAACTTTACTAGCAAGCTATTTAGGAATTTGGCTTAAGAGTCTGGTAGTAGACCCCACCATTGAGTTAGAAGAATCTCTACATTTGGCGTTAACACCGTTAGAGATTTTACAACCTTCAATTATTGCCTTAATTAGAGCTTATATAAATGCTTTCCCAATGATTTTGGAATACCGCAGTGACTTTATTTCGCGGGTTATCCAGTTTGCGGGGCTGGCACTAATTCATCAAATTCAGGAGATGATTACCTGCCGTAAACATTTTAATAATGTTGAACTGTGTATGTTGCAAGTAGCTAAAAGTTTACTTGTAATGCCAGAGCAAGCTGTATTGACCATCTTTGGAATATCAGAGTCAGAAATCCTAAATCCTGTGGCAAAGATTCATAAATTTCCTCAGCCTGTAAAGGAGCAACAGTTACTTCGGATTTATTACGAAAAAACTCGGCTACGTGGTTGTTAGTAATAGATAGCAGAACAAGTCAAAAAAAACACATAATTGTAAATTCTGTATTCTGACTCCTGAATTCTATTTTGTTAAAGTTTGATTTCTGAATGGATTAATGCTAAATTCCTCTATCAATCAATCGCTAAATTCTCTATTTGATATTGCTCAGAATATCCAGATTGAGTCAAATTTTTGTATTTACCATCCTAATTATCAACCCTTCGGTCTGCCGACTAAAATAGCCGATAGATTTCAGCAAAATTCTGTAGATTTACAACAGAAGTATCTCACTCTCCTGCTGCGAAATTTTCTCTACGGAATCTATTACAATGGCTCCCTGCAAAGTACTTTGGCAGTCACTACTGATAATACTAATCGCCCGCAAAAGCATAATTTAGCAGATAATTCTATTTTGGAAATTGACTGGGACTTTTACGAGCAACTACACGCCAGTAATCACGGCATAGGTTATTTTGACCCTCGATGGCAGGTGTTGCGAAAAGAACCTGATGGGACTATGGCGGTGACTAAAGGCGGTTTAACACTTTATGTTGAGCCAGATTGTCATCTAGAATCCAGTAAGAAATCTACCAAAGTGGGTGATATGGTAGCAATCTGGATGCCCAAAAATCGACTGCAAAATGGCTGTTACTTAGCAGTTAGCAATGTTGGACAGGAACGGCAAAGCAACCCAGACGCCGATTTAGGAGCAGGGCGAATCTACTTTAACTTTACGGCATCTGGTGCGATCGCTCTCATGGAAAGCTTGACGCTGCAACTAAATGCAGCCTCGATTCCCTTTAGCTTTCAAGTTCTCCACAACCCCTCTGCATACGGACGCTATGATTCGGGGCTACTTTACTTTGAACTCCCCGACTATCCAGCAATCCGTACAATCCTTCAGACTGTTTATATCGAAAATCAATTTCATTTCCAGCCCGAAATTCCTTTGTTTACCAAATTTTTAGCTCCAGGGTTAGGTTTAGCTGAGGAACCAACCCAAAAATTTGCAGCACAAGAAAGTTTTGGAATGAACCGTTGCCAAATCGTCGCTAATGCTTTGTTGGAAGCTTGGCAAAAAGGTAAAAATGCAATGGAGGAGCGGATGAAGGTTATTGACCAACACTTTGCGCGGCATCTAATAGATTTGCAGCGTCCTTATCTGAACCCTAGTTCTGAGGATATATATCAGCCGTTAAATTGATTGATTGGGCATGGGGCATTATTTGTCATTTGTCATTTGTCATTTGTCATTGAGAAAGAGGAGGCAGAAGGCAGGAGTTCTAAAATGTTTGAATTTTGAATTTTGAATTTTGAATTTTGAATTGATTTCTCCCCTGCCCCCTGCTCCTCCAATCTCCATTCAAAATTCCACAATAACTGGCACATGGTCGCTAGGTTGAGTTAATTTTCTGGGTGCGACATCAATAATACAATTTGTAGCACGCTCATACAGGATGGGCGTGAGATAGTGATGGTCAATTCGCCAACCTAAGTTACGACGAAAAGCGGCGGAGCGATAATCCCACCAACTATAATTTCCACCCTCTGTGGTGAATTTGCGAAAAGCATCGGCAAATCCCAGTTTCAGAATATCCCGTAAGGCTTGACGCTCTGTTTCTGTTGCCATAATGTGATTTTCTGTACTCACTTGCTCGTGAATATCCTTGTCTTCCAAGGCGATATTGAAGTCGCCGCACACACAAATTGCGGATTCTGACAACACCAGCAATCGCAAATACTCGTGTAACGCTGTCAACCAACGCAGTTTGTATTCGTATTTCTCCGTTCCTACCGCTGCGCCATTAGGAACATATAAGTTTACAATCCGCACGCCATCAATTACACCTGTAATCACGCGCTTTTGCTCGTCCCATTCGTGATGTAAATCTGGCAAAATTGCCCTAAACCCGCTACTGACATTTAGGAGTGGCTGGCGGCTAATCAGGGCTACACCGTTATAAGATTTTTGTCCTGACATATAAAGGTTATACCCTAACTGCTCAAAAGGCGATCGCGGAAATTCAGCATCCACAACTTTGGTTTCTTGCAAGCAGAGAACATCAACAGGATTTAGGGTTAACCAATCGATAACCTGTTCTAGGCGAGTGCGAATTGAGTTGACGTTCCAAGTAGCGATTTTCATTAGTTAATTATCAGAATTTTTGTAAATTACTAATTACAAATTATGTAATTATTGTACAATTTCTTAATATTTATATTTTCTGTTATCTTTCCCAATTACCTTTAAATGAAGCTTTAATGGCTTGATCCCATTGAATATTTTAGTATTGTCAGCTACTAAATATTCAATTTTGTAAGTTCTACTACAAAACATTCTACCTCTTTATGATCCCCAAGACAGATGCAACAAATAATAGATAGCTATACGGTTAGAAATGTAGCTCAGAGTTGACTTTTGCCGAGAGTCAGTTAGATTTGTTGGCAGAAAATTTGCGGTAGGGTTAACCGTTATTGCGCTTTTGATAGCCTGTAAGGTTAATTTAAATTTCAAAAGAGTAAGTACAAATGCTGTTTACTCATAAAATAATGATCTAGTTCATTATTGAGGACAATTTCATAGACTGAACCAGAAAAACTTATGAAAATCGCTCAAGTTGCCCCCTTATGGGAAAGGGTTCCACCTCCTAGTTATGGAGGAATAGAATTGGTGGTGAGTCGCTTGACTGATGAACTTGTTCGTCGTGGTCATGAAGTAACTTTATTTGCCTCTGGTGATTCTCAAACTTTGGCTAACTTAGAAGCAGTTTATCCACGTGCATTACGCTTAGACCAAAATGTGAAAGAGTATGCAGTGTACGAAATGCTAGAACTAAGCCAAGTTTACCAGCGTGCTGACCAATTCGATATTATCCATTCTCATGTAGGGATTTCGGCATTACCTTTAGCGAGTTTGATAACAGTAACTGCTACAGTCCATACCCTGCACAATAATTTTACAACTGACAATCGTCACGCATTTAGCTACTACCAAAAGCAACCATACATCAGCATTAGTAACTCGCAGCGTCAAATCGACCTTAATTATGTTGGTACGGTTTATAACGGAATTGAGCTAGCAGATTACCCATTTGTAGCCCAACCATTAGAACCTTCATATTTAGCGTTTTTAGGTCGTTTTTCGCCAGATAAAGGACCGCAACATGCGATCGCCATTGCTAAACAGAGTGGTTGGCGCTTGAAGATGGCAGGGAAGGTTGATGCAGTACACTCAGAGTTTTTTGAACAAGAGATTGCTCCCTACATAGATGGTCAGCAAATCGAATATCTCGGTGAAATTAACCATGCCCAAAAAACTGAACTTCTAGGTAATGCTGCCATCACTCTTTTCCCCATTAACTGGCAAGAACCTTTTGGCTTAGTAATGATTGAATCAATGGCAACTGGTACGCCGGTAATTGCCACGAATTTTGGCTCTGTGCCTGAAGTTATTGCCCACGGTAAAACAGGTTTTATCTGCAATAGCTACGCAGAAATGGCGGCAATGATTCCACCAGCTTTGGAACTCAATCGTCAAACCTGTCGAAAATATGTAGAAAACAACTTTAGCGTTAGCCAAATGGTTAACGGATATGAAGCTGTTTACAGACAAATTATTAAAGACCGCATAGAATCGAATGGCCGCATTCATGCAGCTAACATTCAGTTTTAATCAACTGCTTTTTTACTTAGTTTAAAACAACAATTTTTTAAGGAGGACATTGGTATGAGTACGAGAGCTAACACTTGCCCATGCTGCGGTGGTTCCCTCCTGCGTCATGCCCGTCATGGTGAACTCTATTGGTTTTGCCTATCGTGCCGACAAGAAGTACCACTATTAACTGCTACTCGCCTGCCTAATGTGGAAACTCGGAATACCGGTGTGCTTCCCCAGCCAGCTGTGAATAGCTAGTTTTTGAATATATAAAACCTACTAAAAATCAATACTGATTTAGTTTAAACCTATCAATAAGCCTCAACTGGTAAAATCGGATGGAGCTAATTAATAGGTTTAAAGTTTTGTTAGCAGCGTTACTTTATGGTCAAGAAGATTTACGCCTAGAGGAAGTTTCTGACCCCACTCCGGCGGCTGGCGAAGTTGTGATGCAAGTGGGGACAGCAACAACTTGCGGTACAGATTTGAAAGTCTGGCGGCGTGGCGGTCATGCCAGGATGCTGATCCCGCCAACCCTGTTTGGTCACGAAGCGGCTGGGCAGATTATTGCCTTGGGTGCAGGAGTGACAAATTGGCAAGTAGGCGATCGCATCGTCGCTAATAATTCCGCTCCATGCATGAAGTGCTTTTTTTGTCAACGTCAAGAATATTCCTTATGTCCAAATTTGACCTGGAATAATGGGACTTTTGCCCAATACTTGAAAATTCCTGCACCGATAGTAGAACATAATATGTTGCAGATTCCCGATGAGTTGCCGTGGGAATTGGCAGCCATGACGGAACCTTTGGCTTGTGTGTTGCATGGTGTAGCGCGTTCTAATATTAAGCCCAAAGATAAAGTAGTCGTGTTGGGAGATGGGGCAATCGGGCTGATGTTTGTGGCGGCGTTGAGTGAGACAACTGAGGTTTTGCTGTGGGGAGGTAATAACCACAGGCTAGAAATTGGTCAGAAATTGGGTGCAACCCAGACCTTTAATTATCATCAAATTCCAGAGATTCCCAGTGTGGTGAAAGAACTGACCCAAGGGTGGGGCGCAGATGTAGTAATTGAAGCTACTGGTGTCCCAAGTGTTTGGGAAACTGCGATCGCCTGCGCCCGTCCTGGTGCAACAGTCAACTTATTCGGTGGATGTCCACGGGATACCAGCATTACTGTGAATACAGAACAGCTACACTATAGCGAACTTACCATCAAAAGCGTGTTTCATAATACACCAGAGTATGTGCGATCGGCCCTTGCACTCATAGCTAGTCGCAAAATTCCCTTTGAGTTACTTATTAGCGAACAGCGACCATTAAAAGATTTAGAACAGGTGTTTTCTGATATGAAGGCGCGTAAAGTAATTAAGGTGCCAATGATTCCTTAGTCTTTTGGCAGCCAATTCACAGGGCACACTACAATGACTATAGCATCACAGACTTAGGCTAAAGCACTATGACTCCTCAAGTCATTACCCCAGTATTGATGATTGAACCCTCATCATGGCTCCGCTCAGGCATCACCATTGAGAAAGTTGATAATGTTAACCTTGCTAAGTTTACAGATGAGTTACATACTCGTCTAGAAGAATTACTTGAAAAACGAAAATCTGGATTGCTGACTCCTGAAGAAGAAGCAGAATATGCTGGAATTGCTGAACTAGAGCGCATCCTAAGTTTTGTTAACGCTAAATTGATTGCCAGTCGTGGGTGTTAAAGATGGTACTCGGCAATTTGTGCGCGAAAGAGCTAAATATCTGTGTGAATATTGTCACTCTCCAGAACGCTCAAGTTCAGATCGCTTCACAATCGATCATCTCATTCCACAATCATTAGATGGCTCAGATACAGATGACAACTTAGCTCTAGCTTGTCGCCGCTGTAATGAGCGTCGTTACAACTTCACAACTGGCGTTGATCCTGAAACTCAGCAACAAGTAGCCCTATTCAATCCTCGTCAGCAACAGTGGATAGATCACTTCATTTGGACAGGCGATGGATTAAAAATAATTGGCAAAAGTGCTACAGGTCGAGCAACTTGTCATCGACTAGATATCAATGATGAATTTCACAACCAAGGATTTATTCAAGAATCTAGGCAGTTATGGATACAAGGAGGGTGGCACCCACCTGTAGACGATCCTCGTCTTTGATGCCTGAACTAGTGATGTCTATAGCTGCCAACATCGTGCAAGAAGAATAAGACAACGATCTTCAATAAAAAGGTATAGCGCAAAACTATCACAGTAAGAGTTAGGAAGAATTTCTCCGCTTTTTATAGTCTAATTGAGCGATCGCTATAATTGCATCTCTACCAACTAATAACTAAATCCTTATGGCAAACACTATTTCAATTACTGATTCTCTAGTTCCTAATCCCGTGCCTAAATCAACAATTATTCGTTTGGAAAATATCTTTAAAATATATGGCAGTGGTGAAACTGAAGTCAAAGCACTTAACGATGTGAATTTGACTATCCACGAGGGCGAATATTGTTCAATTATGGGGCCATCTGGTTCAGGTAAATCCACAGCGATGAATATTATCGGCTGTCTAGACCGACCCACAGGCGGACATTATTACTTAGATAATATTGATGTGGCGCAAATGGATGATAAATCTCTGGCACATATCCGTAATAAAAAGCTGGGTTTTGTTTTCCAACAATTCCATTTATTACCCCAACTCACAGCATTAGAAAATGTGATGCTACCAATGGTTTATGCTAGTGTGAATCCGAAAGAAAGAAGCGATCGCGCCATTGAAGCCTTGACGCGAGTAGGTTTAGCAAATCGCCTCAACAACAAACCCACTCAACTATCTGGCGGACAACAACAAAGAGTAGCGATCGCGCGGGCGATCGTTAATCGTCCCGTAGTACTGCTCGCCGATGAACCCACAGGCGCACTCGATTCGCGCACAACCCAGGAAGTCTTAGATATTTTTGGCGAACTCAATGCCAGTGGAATCACAGTTGTGATGGTGACACATGAACCAGAAGTCGCGCGTCAAACTCAGCGCATCGTTTGGTTCCGTGATGGTCAAGTAGTACACTCCAACCTCACCCCAGCCGACTTGAGTCAGTTAGCTGTCTCGTAAGTTCTAAAAGTCCGCAGAGGCGGACTTTAGTTTGTGTTGCAGTGACTTCTAATCGCCAAAGCTGATTACAAACTTGACGTTTTCCCAGTTTCTGCTTGCGTTGCGATTGGCTTAACATCGGTGTAACCCACTTCACCAGCTATTGTCCGAAACACTGACATTTGCTCTTCAAAATCTAGTTTTTCAATTTGGGAAAGCAGATCGTTAACTGCCTTACTTGGCTGGTAGCTAGCTGGTATTCCAACCACTTTATCTCCCATAGCTACCGCCCAAGCATACCAAACTAGCAACTGGTTATTTTCTTTTATCGCCCCATAAGCACGAGAATATTCTGTGTCTTTGCGGTTAACAATATCCCGCATAATTTCTAGTTGCTCATCGTCGGATAATTTAAAATAATCTCCTAGTAGAAGTGGTGCTAACTCTGGTTCAGCCGCAGCAGGGGCAGCTGGCGTAATGGAATCACCCATTTTTTTATAAACAAAATAGAACCAGGCTAATTTGGCATCGGTATCTAAGGCGTTAAACGCATCCACTAATTTTTGAGTTTCATTGCTCTGAGCTTGAGAAATATTTTTATCGTAACTTGCAGTCATAAATTTGTTTCCCAGAAAATGTAACAAGCCAAACTAAGTGGTACCAGAGTTTAAAGACCAGATTCTACTACCCATAGAAATAGTTAAATTAATTTGAAATTTTAGCTTTAATCTACCTTTTAATAGAGGTAAAAGTCTCCCCCAGGAAGCAAGAAAGCAGCACATTACTTGGCTACAATCGCTCTAGCAATAAAAAATTTACCTAAGGTTTTAATTATGCCTGATGAAGAAGTGAAGCCCAATTTAAATGAAGCTTCCACCCAGGATGCACAATTAGCTGCCGATAACATAGCTAGTGGTGAAGAAGAAACGCCAACGGTGGATTTTGATAGTGATTATGCAGCTGCACAAAAATTCAGCGTGAGTGAAGTCGATCGCACAGGTAAAGGTGCAGCAGCAGCCGAAGCAGCTACTGCACCTGAACAGAAAACCTCTCAGCCACAAAACACAACAACTCAAACACAGTCTACTGGCAATCCTGATGATTTTATAGAGTCAGCAAAAGAAGTTGGGGATTCTCAGACTGAGGTTGTAACCGATGTTAGTGATGATTTAGTAGAAGAAGCTTTGGAAAAGGGCGAACGGAAAAATTAATTTTCCTAATACTTTGCTATTTTGTCAGATGGGCAATGTCACCAATATGAAAATTGAAGTTCTCAGTATTGGTAGACATTGCCCACTCTAGTGTTTGGATCGATTGATCATCCGCTTTTGACTATTTGACTATTTATTAATTAACGACTGTTCATCACTTCTAGTAGTTCGCTAGGTTGCTGAATTAAATAATCTGGATTTTGCTTGGCTAGTACTTCCGGTGAGTTAAAGCCCCAAGTGACTGCAATCACTTGGATATTTGCTTTTTTTGATGCTTCTATATCTCTGGTTTCATCTCCAACATAAATAACCTCTTGAGGTTTGAGTTGCTTTTGCCTCAAGACATTATTTATAATAGTTGTCTTGCCAAAAATTGTAATTCCTGAGTAAATAAAATCAAATAAGTGATTTAAATCATTGATTGTGAGGAATTGCGTAACATTTTCTTTAGAATTAGAAGTGATAATACCCAGTTTATATCCTTGATTTTGGAGTTCTGTTAATGCTTCCTTAATACCCAGAATGGGCTTTAATTCTGGTATTTTGTTTTTTAATTCCCCTTTAACTTGTTTAACTAGAAAAGGGATCTTAAATAAAGAAACTCCTGAGTACTTAATAATTTCCCTAGATGTTAAGTTTTTGAGAAAGGCTAATTGTTCTGGGCTTATTTGTTTATAACCAAAGTCTATAGCTAAACGATTAGCAATACTTACAAGGGCATCTACTGTATCAGCAATTGTGCCATCAAAATCAAAAATAATTACTTTCTGGGTCATTCTTCTGCTTGGATGCGTCAAGATTAGCTAGGGCGTTGCGTCGTAACATTTCTGGCTTAATCCGCCGCAAGGCAGATGCTGGAAATCGTTTATCCCACTCCCGATCTGAGATTTGGGCTAATTCTAGCAGCTGGGGAGCAATATTCACTGGATTCGGCTGAAACTCTTCAATATCAGTTGTTTGGGCAAAACGTTGATTCCAAGGACAAACATCTTGGCAAATATCGCAACCAGCAACCCAGCCTTGCAAATGAGGTGCGATCGCCTCTGGCAATTCCTTATCGCGATTTTCAATGGTATGATAAGCAATGCAGCGATTAGCATCGACAACAAAAGGCTGAGTAATTGCACCTGTAGGACAAGCCTGAAGACAACGATTACAGGTACCGCAGTGTTCTGTGTGTGGGCGATCGCTTTCTAATTCTAAATTGGTCAACACTTCTCCCAAAAATACCCAAGAGCCATATTCTGGTGTAATCACATTACCATTCTTGGCAATCCAACCAATTCCGGCAAGTTGAGCCAACACTTTATCTTGCACCGGGCCAGTATCTGCATAATAAAGAGCTAATACGCCTGGATCGAGTGATTTTAGCCATAGAGATAGCTGCTTGAGTTTTCTATGCATCACCTTGTGATAATCCCTTCCCCAACCATAACGGGAAATTTTGGCGTATTCCTCACTTTCAGGACGTTGATGTGGTGTGTAGTAATTCAGCGCTACACACACTAGCGATCGCACCTCTGGCATCACTAAGCGGATATCCTGACGCTTTGGATTAGCCATCCATTTCATATCAGCGTGATAACCCAGTTCAATCCATGCTTTCAACCTCTGCGCTTCTGTGGCATTTACCCGATCTACAGCAGTAATTCCAACTTTGTGAAAGCCCAACTCGCTGGCTTTTTCTTTCACCAGACTGCTGCTCGTTACAGAATACTGATTCATTTTTTTATCTGGATTTTGCCCAAATAAAGGCGCTTTAATTATATATTATGTAACCAATACATTTAATTAAGATTTGTTACTTACTCATCAATAGATCTCTTGCAAAAGTGTTTTTTGTAAGAGTTGGGAAAAGGGACTCATTTTTATTGGGGAAGGGGACAATACAAAATCTTTACCCTTTCCCCCTGCCCCTTATCCCCTTCTTGGGACCCCACCTTCCCCTTTCCCGACAAATGCCAAGAAGTCTAATATATAACCTGTCTTAAGTTGCGTAGCAGCTCAAGACTTCCATCGTCAGGAAGATTTATTAATATGTAGCAATCTATCTCAACAGCAGCTTTTTTTTTACTTATTTTTGTATTGAAATTAATATTCAGATAGCATAATACAGGTAATTTTATGACCTCTGCTGAATTTATATCGCCAGCGCAGTTTAAAGAAGAATTCCAGATTGAGGGAATTACAGAATCAAGCGTACTGCGTTATTTTGAAACCTTAAATGCAGGAGAATTTGAGGCAACTGCTGTTTTATTTGCGATAGATGGTGTGATGCGTCCGCCATTTGAATCTGATATTGTCGGGACAGATGCGATCGCAGCCTACTTAAAACAAGAAGGTCAAAACATCAAAGCTTACCCGAACACAGGAATAGCCGAGACTTTAGAAAATGGAGATATCCAAGTCCAGGTAACAGGCAAAGCACAAACTTCGTGGTGTAGTGTCAATGTCTTGTGGTTATTTATTCTCAACCAACAACGGCAAATTTCTTATACTAGAATCAAGCTTTTGGCTTCCCCCCAAGAGTTACTTAATTTACGTCGTGAAAAGTAAATAGCAAATAACTACAAAGGGCAAAGTTTTCAACCAATATTTATCACCCAGTTACACAGGATTCATGGCTTTATTTTGACTCTTGAGTTCCGAATTCTGAATTCTTCCTCATAAATGTATGACTTGAAAAATAGTAATCAGCTAATGCGCCTATATATTGCACAAACTCCGTATAGACCGTCATTAGTCATTAGTCATTTGTGTTCTAAGGACAAAGGACAAATGACAAAGAACAACATCCACTAGTTAATGTGCAATTTTTTTTGCCTAACAGCTTACCAATTTGAAAAAAGAATGCGACAGATACATAGGAACATACCTTTGTTCTGTCTGGCTTTCTTAATGCATGAATTTTGAATTGGTATAACTTTTGTCTATGGGACTAATTCAGGTAAAGTAGCTTCTAACTTCAGACAGTTGGCACCATTAACCTGCAACTTGTAATCTACTTTATCCATGAGACGATTCATAATCAGCCAACCATAACCACCTTCTTGCTTTTCCATCGGGTTTGGAGCGTAGTAGTTAGACATATCAAAGCCTTCGCCGTAGTCCCAAATTTCTAAGGCAAAATCCCGGTCTTTCACTTCTAAACGCAGCAATATGGGTAAATTTGGTTGCTCTTTGTGGGCATGACGGACTGCATTAGAGTAGGCTTCTACTAAAGCCAGTCTCAAACGACTTGATTGCCGCGACCAATCCACAGATTCCCCTAGCTGAATTTTCAAACATCCCAACAACCAGTTTTCAACAATATTAAGAAAATTCAAGTCGCTTGGTACATGAAGCTCACTTTTCATGACTTACAAAATCTCCAGTGAAAGTATAGTTTGATCGTCTTCTTGAACGTGATTATCTGCCTGGATGCGAGCTAGTAAATGGTTTAGAGAAAGTGGTTGTTGCTCTTGTTGTAAGAGTTGCCAAAGACCATCTTGATTCAGCATCGAACGGTTCACTGACTCAACCCCAGCCTCAGTTTTTCCTGTTGAATCATGATTACTTGAGACCATTGCTTCTGTAATTCCATCGCTGGCTAATAACAATGTGTCTCCGGTAGCTAGAATCAAGCGACCAGACTGTGCCTGCCATTTAGGCAAAATCCCCAAAGGAACGCTGCGAACTTTCAGGTAATTGGGATTTTCAGCTAAAGTCGAGCAACGCGACCATAATATTGGATAAATATGACCGGCATTAGTGTAGACCAGTTCCTTAGTGCTAGGGGTATAACAAGCTAACACAAGAGTGACAAAATAATTGTTGCTAATTAAATCTTCACTAAGAGCGTGGTTGAGGTTCTGCATGACCACATTCGGCTCTGCTGGTGTCTCTTGAGATAATTCTCGGCGCAAAACTGAAATAATACTAGCCATAAATAAAGCTGCTGGAACGCCCTTGCCGGAAACATCACCCACTGCCAACCATAAATCTCCTTTGGGATGGACAAAAACTTCAAAAAAATCGCCTCCTACTTCACGCGCCGGATAGCAACAAGCTTGTACCTTCACACCTTTAATGTCAGGTAAACTTTGGCGTAGCAGATTGTATTGAATTTGGCGAGCCACCTCTAACTCAGTGTGAATCTGCTGTTGCTTTTCTTGGAGGCGTTGGTAGAATTTTGCTTGGGAAAGAGCTAAGGCTGCTTGTTCGGCAACACCTGCAATTAGTTGGATGTCTTCGTCTTCCCAAGGGCGATCGCGTCCCCATTGGTGGAGGGTTAGCACAGCCAACAGATGCTGATGGTAGCTAAGTGGCACAACTAGGTGATGACCAGGATTACCGTCATATATATCTTGAGCAAGTTGATAATGACGCGTTTCCAGCACCTTTTCTGTTAAAACACTGGAGTCAAAGGAGGAATCTAATACATCAGATTTCGGATCGCGGTAGAAAAACTCGTCTTGTGTGAGGCGATCGCCTTCTACTGGTTTGAGCAAGCAACTGGTAGCTTTAAATGTTTCTCCAATAGTTGCGACAATTTTTTGCAGCATACTATCGTAGTCTAAAGATTCCCGAATCGCTGTTGTTACCGCATTAAACAAAGATTCTCGCCGTAGGGCCCGACGCAACTCTTGGGTGCGCTTCTTAACTAGGCGATATGTATCACTAGCTTGCTCGACTAAGCTTCTGAGCCGTTCTGGATTCCAGGGTTTGGTAATGTACTTGAATACCTGACCGGAGTTAATCGCATCTACCAAATCTTCGACATCAGTAAAACCAGTTAATAAAATCCGAATCGTGTCTGGAAAGCGCTCTACGGTGCGACTAAAAAATTCAGTCCCATTCATTTCTGGCATTCTTTGGTCAGAAATAATTACCGCCATTTCGCCAAATTGATCCAAGATTTCCAGAGCACCAAAAGCATGATTGGCTTTATATACTTGAAAATCTCGCCTAAAAGTGCGGTAGAGTAAATCTAGGTTATCTGGCTCATCATCTACCACCATGAGCTTAGGTTTGTCCGTACCAATCTCACCCATATTTGACTTTTGCTTTTATATATTTGAATGGCGAGATAACGTGATGTTTATCCCACCTAATAAATAAGAGAAAACCAGAGAAGCCATTCACTTTGAAAATATAACTTTTCAGGCGTTGTGAGTTTCCCTTGATTATCCTCAATCGATCCACACCAAAATTAAATTTATCCAACTAACCCAGAACGCAAGGCGCGGACTGCTGCTTGGGTACGGTCATCGGCACATAGCTTATTCAAAATATTGCGAACGTGAGTTTTAACAGTGCCAACTGTGATGTAAAGTCTTTCCGCAATTACTGCATTACTACAACCTTCGACAATCAACTGTAACACTTCCAATTCCCTTTCTGTCAGGGTGTAAGGTTGAATTTCTTCCAGATTCTCAAAAGAATCTGGGTTAGGAACAATAGTCTTGGAATCGACCAAAGCCGATTCCAACTTTTGAGGATTTTGTTGCGCTTGTTGTAATACAATCCGAGCGATCGCTGGATCGATCCAAGCGTTGCCATTGTAAGTTACTCGTACTGCTTCCAGCAAATTATCAAATTTGATATCTTTCATACAGTAAGAGTCTGCACCAGCGGCAAAAGCTGCCAACACCGCTTCTTTGTTATCCCGCAGCGTCAAAATTAACACTTTTGTAAATAGCTGCTGGTCATTAGTAGTAGATTTTACCTCCCGTGTTAACTCAATGCCATCTTTATCTGGTAAACCAATATCGACAATGGCAATATCTGGTTGTAGCATTTTTAACATTTTTAGACCATCAGCAGCATTAGCAGCTTCACCTACAACTTCAATTTCATCCTTTTGCTGTAGTGCTGTACGAATACCCACACGAGTTAGGTCATGATCTTCAATCAGAGCGATACGAATTTTACTCATAGCCAACTTCAGCCCGTTACACTATAACCATAAAGTCGAGTTTCGTGACATACTCCCACACTAGCTGCAAGCAGTATAGTGTAGGCTTCTATTCCCGGAACCAGAGTTGCGAGTTGAGCGTTTTATACTGAGTGAATATTACACTTTAACAATAAAAGTTGGACTGGTTCAGCCCAAGTACAAGCGCCCAAGATTAATAGACAAAAGAGTGAAATTAATTATGTGTTATCTAAAACCCTTATATATACGTAGCAGGGCTGCGTATATACATTCTTCCTTCACTCTTATGTCTTTTAATTATGCTTACTCTCGTTGCAGGGCAAAGGGGAATCTCTTTTGCCTAAGTTCTAATATAAAAAAATTTGATAAACTTAACATTCATGCAAAATCTGGTGTGAGTATTACTTAAGAATAGGCTATGTCTAACGGCAATCAAGCATTTTCAGTGTTGGGAATACCAGTTCATGTGATGGCTGACTATCCAGGCTGGTTGTTAGAATGCCTGCACACAGGCAGAGGAACTCATGTCGTAACGCTCAATGCAGAAATGACTATGCAGGCAGAGCGAAATCAATTATTAGCTCAGGTGATTAAAAATGCTGAACTGGTGATTCCAGATGGAGCTGGGGTTGTTCTGTATTTACGATGGCTGTTATGGCAAAAAGTGCAGCGGTTTCCAGGAATTGAATTAGCAGAAAAACTTTTGCAAGCACTTGGACAACAAAAGACAGGGACAAAGATATTTTTCTATGGAGGAGCGCCTGGAGTGGCGGCAAATGCGGCAGATTTTTGGCAGCAGCAAATTCCAGATTTGAATATAGTCGGCACTCACTCAGGCTACCATTCTCCAGAAGAAGAAGCACAATTGCGACAAACTCTGGCTCAATTGCAGCCACAAGTGATTTTTGTTGGTTTGGGAGTGCCGCGTCAAGAGTTATGGATTGCCGAAAACCGCCATTTGTGTCCCCAAGCAATTTGGATTGGCGTTGGTGGTAGTTTTGATATTTGGTCGGGAACTAAAACTCGCGCTCCCGCCTGGTTAGGAAATAATAATTTGGAATGGTTGTATCGCCTTTATCAAGAACCTTGGCGCTGGCGGCGGATGTTGGCTTTGCCAGCGTTTGCTGTGAAAGCGTTTGTTTATCGTTTGACAGCAAGAGGTGCAATTAGTTAAGAGTGCTGAGTGCTGAGTGCTGAGTTCTAAATTCTGAGTTCTAAGTTCTGAGTGCTGAGTGCTGAGTTCTGAATTCTGGGCGTTATTACTTAGTTAGTATTAAAGTCTTGAAAAAATTTTTAAATTTTCTTTGTTGAAATTTAAATTCCCAGGCGAAACCTGGGAATCCTTATTTTGGGGAGAATGTTACATCTAAGCAGGCAAACTGTTTAGTTGTGGGTATGAGGAAAGTTTAACAATGCCAGTATTAACAACTCAAGTTAAGAAAGACTTTTCCGTTCGTGGAGAAGACAGTGAAACTCAACAACACGGTAGCAATACTACTACAAAGGTACAATTGCAATCTGTAACCAAGACTTATGCTAACGGTACTCACGCCTTATTGAATGCAAACCTTGAGGTAAAAAAGGGAGAATTTCTGTTTATCACGGGGCCAAGTGGTTCTGGTAAATCAACGCTCTTGAAACTGCTGTATGGCCAGGAATTTCCTACACAGGGAGAAGTAATTGTTGATGAATGTAATGTAGCGGATTTGCGAGGCGATCGCTTGTCATTATTGCGGCGACGAATTGGTATTGTGTTTCAAGACTACAAACTGATTAACCAACGAACGGTAGCAGAAAATGTCACTTTTGTATTGCAAGCCCAAGGGTATACCCGTAAAGAAATTCAACGACGTTTAGAACCAACCTTAAAGCTGGTAGGTTTGCTGAGTAAAGCTGACTGCTTTCCAGATCAACTGTCTGGAGGAGAGCAACAGCGGGTGAGTATTGCCCGTGCGATCGTTGGTACACCACCCCTACTGTTGGCCGATGAACCTACTGGAAATCTCGATCCAGATAATTCCTGGCAAGTAATCCAGATTCTCCAGAAGTTAAATTCCTTTGGGGCTACGGTAATTGTCACCACCCACGATGAACAATTGGTACGGCGGTGCAATCATCCGGTAGTGCAAGTTCGTAATGGAACGTTGTCTCGAAAATAGTCATTGGTCATTAGTCATTGGTCATTAGTCATTGGTCATTAGTCATTGGTCATTGGTCATTGGTCATTAGTCATTGGTCATTTGCAAAGGACAAAGGACAAAGGACAAATGACAAATAACTAATAAACGTGGTGTTTGACTTTTGATGATACGGGTACGAAAGGTACTGCTGTTTTGAGGGGTAGCACTTGTAGGCGATCGCAGGCTTGTAAACTCTTAAAAGCTGCCTCTCGCACTACAACTTCTTCCTCTCGACTGAGTAGGAGTTGCAAGCATTGCACAATATCTTGCTGCACTGAAGAGTCAACTTGCTTACGGCTGATGAATTTACTTAGTTGACCTAGAGCAATCAACCGCTTCAATGGATCTTTTTCTGTTAAATTCATCAACAAGCGATCGAGGTGGTCTTCTTCTCGATTTTCAGAGAAGTTGACAATTTGCCATACCAATAAAATTAAAGTTAACAGGGTTCCCACACCTTGCGCGATCGCACCAACAGCAATCCAGTGACTGTGAGAGTCGACCCATATTGCCGCTGCTATGTAAGTGCTGACAGTAGCAATACCACCACTGATGACTGCTAAAACTAACCGACGATTTGAACTATTTAAGAATTTACGTATTTTAGACCAGCGCAATTGCCAGTCCCATTCCTGCATTGAGTAAACCAATACCATTACTCCAATGCCGATAAAAAGAGCCAGTAGCAGTTTCCAGTTCCATAACAACATGGCAACGATCATTGTCAGGAACCCAAGAAAGCCCCCAGGGCCAGAGAAACGTTTAAATGTTTGCTGCTTTATGGCTTTCTTTGTCTTGAATTTTGGAAGCGACCAGTTCCAGTTGAGGATTTGGTTGATCGATTGCTGCCAAGAAGACGAAGCCTGTCCCACAGTGTTTACCTACTTGATTATGAAATTACCTATTGTATAAGTTTTACTATGGATGAAGAAAGAATGAAGGTTCAAACCATAAAATGCCCGATTTTATAGACAGATAGTAGACTAATACAGCACAGCGCCAATTAACATACCATTTTCAATCGCTCAGAGCAAGGGTATCTTGTACGTAAGTCTTAATTAAAGACAAAAACGAAAGTTATCAAGGGTGAATTGCCCATCAAAAGTACAAAAGGTAACGCTGTAAATGTTATTCACATTTATAGATAATAAGGTATTGGGGGAAATTGCCGAGTCGGAATTGGCAAGATTAGAGCCTGGTAGTGCAGTTTGAGCAAGTAGTTGCCGATCGCGATCGTAGGCGGAAAGCACTAGCCGTTGCGAACTAGTGACAAAGGCGCTAACCGAGTTCACTGGATGCAAGAAAGTAGCTTCTAAAAATCCGCTTTTGGGCGCTCCCATTAAGACTATTAGCCCTGAATAGGTTGGAAATGCTGGATTTGATGGCTGTATTGCTAGACAATTGTGAAAAATAACTCCCCAACGTTCATATTGGCGCTCTACCGCTTCAAAACACTTCAAGTCTTCTAAGTCTAAACAAATACAAGTAGGTGCAGTAAGTCTGGTAGCATCAAGAGCTGGTTCAACCTCACCCCGCCTAGCTGAAGCTTTAATTTCGTTTTGTATATTCAAGTTGTCAAGCGCAAATTTAGCGTCTTCAATCGTTGGTAGTTTATTTGATTGAAGAGTAGCCTGCTTTACCATGACATCCTGCCTTACTATTATTTAGATAAAAATCAGATTAGTTATACATCAAAAGCTGTGGTTTCTACATATATAAGTAGAATTAACAGCTTATTAAAATAAGCGTTTTAACTATTTTTGACGTGTTGACGCTCAAAATTATTTATCAGTTTTCTGATAGACTACCATAAAAACTTATGCTGGATTCACGCTGGAGCGATCCTCGCTACCATGAAAAACCCTTATAAAACAGTAATTTCAACGTTCCGTTACTTTATTTTTATGAAAAAAAGCACCAAATCTTTACAAGTAATCCAGTAATTTTATATCTACTTAATCTGACGCTAGCGAGAAGTCTGAGAGTGATTGGTTCGCTGATAATAACAATGAGTGGGGAGTTTGAACTAGACACATGAAGAATGCTGAGTTAGAAGACTGCCTACAAAGGACGTTGTTCTTACTAAGTACATAAATATTAAGTGCTTTTTAATTTACTCAGCACTGAATGCGGTAAACATCTAGGTGACTAAAGGGGAGGCGGAGAAATTATCGAATCTTCTCTTCGTGTGCCTGCGCTTCAGGTATCGTGTCTTACTTGTGCCAACGAATCACTACAGTCAACAAAAAAACTTATGCTTCAACCACTAGGATTTGAACAACGCTCTATAAATACCTCACTAGGTAGAATGGTATATTATACTGCTGCTGGAGCGCCTTGGGAGGATAATGTGACTGCCAAAGACGATCGCGAAACTTTGGTATTCTTGCACGGCTTTGGTGGTGGATCTTCTGCTTATGAGTGGTCAAAAGTTTATCCGGCTTTTGCGGCTGAATATCGGGTCATTGCGCCAGATTTGCTCGGTTGGGGTAGGTCTGAACATCCAGCACGGAGTTACAAAATTGAGGATTATTTGATTACGATTCGGGAGTTTTTCGAGCAGACTTGTACTGGGCCAGTAACAGCGATCGCTTCTTCTTTGACCGCAGCATTTACAATTCGGGTAGCAGCAAATCATCCAGATTTATTTAAGTCTTTAATTCTTACTACCCCCGCCGGACTTTCTGACTTTGGCGAAGACTACTCTAGGAGTTTTTTTGCCCAGTTAGTTAGCGTTCCCATTGTCGATCGTTTACTTTACAGCACTGGAATTGCTACTAGTGGTGGTATTCGCAGCTTTTTAGAACAACGGCAATTTGCTCAATCGAATCGAGTTTACGAAGAAATTGTAGATGCTTATCTACAATCTGCCCAACAACCTAATGCTGAGTATGCAGCACTGTCCTTTGTACGTGGCGATTTGTGCTTTGATTTATCCCTTTATATTCAACAATTAGTCACTCCCACTGCAATTATTTGGGGACAAAAATCAGAATTTACAGGCCCATCAATTGGTCGCCGCCTTGCTGAAATCAATCCCTTAGCGATCCGATTTTTTCAACAGTTGGAAGATGTCGGATTGACACCACAGTTAGAATTGCCAGCAGTGACAATTGGGTTAATTCGCAAATTTTTGCCTTTGCTTAATTAATTTAAGAAGTCAGAATTCAGGAGCCAGAATTCAGAAGTAAGCTTGGATTATAAAACCAAAATTGCTATCATTGATTGATTTGTTTAGCTGATTCAGCTTGGGATCAAATCATTCTGAATTATGAATTCTGACCGGAGGCGGAGCGTCTCCGGCTCCGCTCCTGAATTCTATTTATCTTTCAATCTGATATCAATGACAGTTGCATTGAAGTTGTAGTTAAAGCCTTCTAACTCAAATGGCATCCCAATTTTCACTTTACTGTTACCCAAAACTGGCCCACTTTCAGTAACTTGGGCTTTGCCATCTAAAGTCAAAAGAAAATCTGCACTATAATTGTTTTTCTTTGGATCTGGCAGTTCTTTAACAGTACCATCCGGTTGGGAAACATTGACTGTTCTAGGTAGCTGTTGAATAGATTTAATTTCAATCTGTCCGTAAGGCTGATTGCGGATAATCACATTGGTTTTCCCACCTTTTTTTAAACCATTGTCGATTAATTTTTCCGGGTCACGTACATTCAAACCACGAACTACTAAGTCTACTTCTATGGGTACTGTTTTCGCGCCAACTTGGGCAACAGAACCAGAAGTGCCAGGAAAAATAAAGATGCCAAAGATAACTAGCAAAATTACCAGTAAAGCACCTAAATCTAGGAGATTGATTTTGCCAAACAAGCGACCTTTTGAATCTAAAATAGCCATAAAAAGTTTTCCGAGGTAATAGCGAAGTAATGGATTGTAGCCAGAAAGTTTTCGATGGAAACAGTAATTTTCCCTATTTGGTAATAACTCAAAGTATTCAAGGGTTGCAGTTATGCGACAGTTTATCACGAGTTCGTAATTTCGGAGGAGCCGGCAGCTAACCCTAAAAATTTTACCTGTTATAGCAGATTTTAAGGAAAGTGAGGTACACAAGCTCGCGTCTATTACCCATATATAAAGCGTGTTTGACTCTTGAATTGTGAATTCTGCTGTAATCCTCACGCGCCTAGAAAGTAAAATCTAGTGTTTAGGGCTATCTCTAGAGAGAATTTCTAGCCTCTCGGAGTTCGGTAGATTTGAGTCAAGATTATCCGTATAACAACTCCTTTGATATTGAGTTAAGAATGCAACTTAGAATACTTTAAATCCGTCTCATAATTTGTCCCCTCATTTTATGTTCTTCCGAAATAATCTTCAAAGCGTATTATGTTCAACTGGAAAGGTTTTGCTGCAAATTACCGTGTATGGCGGCGTCGCTGGTTTTATCCCCTAATTTCAGTGGTAGTCGCCCTGAGTCTGTGCCTGAGTACACCCTTGCCTGGAAGAACTTTAGATTTCTTACCTCTTTTACTCCAAGGAGTTCAGGCATTTCAGCTTTCTAATATATCCCCTAATCAAGAAGTTGATCTTGGTAAGCAGATTAATCAGGAATTGGTCGGCAGTCAAGTCCGACTTTACCGCAATCCCGAAGTGAATCGTTATGTAGAACAAGTTGGTCGGCGTTTAGCAGCGAATAGCGATCGCCCCGATCTACCCTATACTTTCCAGATAGTTCAAGATGACGCTATTAACGCCTTTGCGACCTTGGGCGGCTATGTATATGTCCACACGGGTTTGCTGAAAACCGCAGACAATGAAGCGGAACTAGCAAGTGTACTCGCCCATGAAATTGGTCATATTGGCGGGAAACACGTAGTCAAGCAGATGCAGCAAAAAGCCCTCGAAAGTGGTCTATTAACGGCGGCTGGCTTAGATCGAAGTACCGCAGTGCAAATTGGTGTACAGTTAGCGCGAGACTTACCACGCAGTCGTAAAAACGAATTTGAGGCCGATCAAAGAGGACTACGAACTTTGACACGTACTGGTTATGCCCAGTCAGCAATGGTCTCTTTTATGCAAAAGCTGCTGAAAAAGGGCGGTTCCACTCCAACATTTTTGAGTACACACCCCGGAACCAGCGATCGCATTGAAGCCCTCAGACGTGCAATTAACTCTCAACCTAGTAATGGAAAATCTGGCTTGGATAATGCTAGTTATAAAGCAAATATTCGACCATTAGCGAAGTCTTAAGGAAACTGGGAAAGAGGAGGCAGTGTTTCGACACAACGACCGGTTCAGTGCATCGCTACGCGGCAGTTGAGCGTAGTCGAAACTCAACAACCAAGTAGGGGGCAGAAGTTCTAAAATGTTTGAATTTTGAATACTTCGACTACGCTCAGTACAAGTTTTGAATTTTGAATTTTGAATTGATTTCTCCCCCTGATTTCAAACATTGCTCAATTCCGATTGCGGCGAGCGACTTTAATTTTGGCTGGATCGACTGTATTTACAACCTCTTCTAAAGGCAGGGTACGGATATAGTTTTTAAAGATATTAACTTGATAAACCAACTGATTTGTGACATCTAGTCCAGTCAACCAGCCACTCCGGGGATGATAAGCGCCAGTATCTATATCTAGCCATCCCTTTCCTTGGGCCAGTTTACCAGGAGAAACACCCGGCAGGGTAAAGGTAATGGTGTGACCGATGATAATTTGTTTATCTGGAAAGTAGGGTTTTTCAATACTGTGAAATTCCTCTCGTATCCAGCACAGTTCATCGGCAGTTTGTTCTGTCACTGACTTGGAAGGGTCAACACCAGCATGAGTTAACCAAATATCCCCCAAGTCAAGGTATGTAGGCAAAGCTTTAAACCAATCCAGATGATCATCAGGAATGGGAGCCTCGTGGTAACTGGCCACGGTAGCTTGCCCTCCGCCAAACAGCCATGCCTGCATCGTCGAGGAGGAAGTCCTTTCATTGGTCAGAATGTTTAATAACATCTGCTCATGATTTCCCAACAAACATGGATAGTTATTTTGTTTGACAAAATTAACTACTTGTGCGCTATGAGGGCCGCGATCGATTAAGTCTCCCAGAAAATAGACTCGATCTTCTGACGTGGGGGCGATCGCCTCCAACAGTGTCATTAAACCCTCATAGTGTCCATGCACATCCCCAATTACAATTCGTCTGGGGCTAATTTCGCTCATTGTCTCTTAGCTGCAATAGTTTTGGCTAATACTTCTGCTACAGTTTACGCTGTCTCCTTTCCGCAATGAAAGGTAAAAATACTGGATAATGCTTATTTTAATTTAATTGTTGTACGAGTAATAAACTTAAGTTATCAAATATATACAACAGCAATTGTTTTTCAGATATAACTTATAATAACGATGGCGTAAGACTAGCGTTTTCTGCTAATTTTAAACTACTTAGCCGAGAATTTAGGCTCTTGCCATATTCATCATTTTTAAGTTCACAATGTCTAATGGTTTTTCTGCTGAAATTAGTTCGCGCATCTGCAAGCACATGAATGACGATCATGCTGATGCTGTAGTTATTTATGCTAAAGCTTTTGGTGGCTTAACAGATACGATCGCAGCCGAAATGCTGTTAATTGATGCACAGGGTATGGATTTAACAGCGCAAGTAAATGGGGAAACTGTACCAGTTCGCATTCAATTCGATCGTGTTTTAGTAGATGCAGAAGATGCTCATCAAACTTTGATTGCAATGGTGAAGCAGGCACGGGTTCAGGCTAAATAGGAAATAACAAAACAATTCACACTAAATCTGCGATACATTTAATTGCATATTTTTGTATATATAGCAATACTAGATTGGGGAAAGGTTAAAGGTTAAAGGGGAAAGAAAAATTTCATAGCTTTATACCATTTCACGAAATTTTTGATACAAATCACTTTTCTTGCTTCCCCTGCTTCCCCTGCCTGCCATCTGTATCAATTTTAACGTGAAACGGTATTACCCCTTCCCCTTTTCCCTTTTCCCCAAACCAAATTCCAGTTCAAAATTCTTAACCGAGTAGTATTGAAAGCTGTGTTATGTCGTAATTACCATAAATACTCATCCCGCCAGCCGATACATAATCACTTTTCCTTTCCAATTTTCTTCTACAAATACCAGATGCTCACCATTGGAACGCCGAAAAGCGCGAATACCGTAGGGTATATCAATCCAGCCACTTTCGCCGCCAACTTCTGGGCCTGGTTTTAACTGTTGTACTTGCGCTCCCGTCTTGGCATTATAGACATATACCTCTGCGGTTTTGACTGTCACGGCAAATACATAGTCTTCAGTCACACTGATTGCTGCTGTAGACACTTCACGCTTACCGGTGCTGTCGTAGGGAATTACAATCCGCCATTTAGGAGTACGATTTCCTTTACTCCAATTGTCAAAACGGGCAATCTCAGATCCAGCAACTCCAGCATCGTCACTAAATGCAGGGCGATCTACCGTAAAACCTGACAAATACATACTATCTGTTTCAGGGAAATATTCGATCCGGCGCAAGTCGTTAAATATTTTGGGAGTAGTTTGCTTTTCCATCGAACTATAGCTGTAGATGGGGTTGCCTTTAGAATCTATTCCCTGTAAAGAATAATGTCGAATGCCATCTTCTGTTCGCAAAGCTTTCCAAACATCTCCTTTGCTGTCTACCCACCAACCGCCGAGATAAGGATAATCTTTGCTGCGATCATATTCGTTCTTTTCAAATTTGCCATTACCGTTGCGATCGCGCCAGATCCATTCCCCTTTTTCTGGTTGATGCGGTGGCCAATTTCCGGTGATAAATGGTTTATCTGCGCTATTAGTACCGACAAACATTCCGGCGGGTATGGCGACTTTACCATCTGTAGCGGAATTAAAACGGTATATTTGCAGAAAGCTGTTATACATATCTGTGAGGAACAAAAACGGCTTCCCTTCGATGCGGCGAACAAACGTTCCATCTGGCGATGTATGCAGACGTGGATCTTGAGGATATTTGAAAGCATTTAAGGTGTAAGCTTTGTAAGTCCATTGCTTACCAGCAGCCTTACTGTAATCGATCAGATAGTGTTCTTGTTTGGTGAATAAATCTATACCATCAGTTTTCGGATCGGCATCTGCATTATCGACGAATATCAATCCCAGCGATCGCCACATTAGTTTTCCCGATGGCGAAAATTTCCGCAAATCTGTTCCTGATTTGTTGAAACCATTACTATTTATATAGATATTGCCGGAAGCATCTGTACCAACTCCGGTAAGTCCGTAAAGTTTCAAATCTCGAACTTCACCAGGAACTCCTGCATAGATACCGCCTTTAGAACCAAAACTACTCACCAGCATCGGTTTATCTTTGATGTCATAAGTCAACATTTGCTGACGCGGGCCATTTTCTGCTACTAACAGCTTACCTTGATGATTAATAGCGATCGCAGTTGGTTCGACGATATCTGCAATCTGTTGGGGCAATTGCTTGCCACTTTGGGAATAATGTAAAATTTTTGCAGGCTTACTACCATTTTTGCTTTGAATAATCCACAGATTTTTTTGTGGATCGATAGTTATTGCTCCCGGATTAACAACGGTAAAGCTGCGGAGTTCCTTCATCGTCTCAGTATCATAAACACGAATCCGGTTAGCAGCAAAATCACTCACATACAACTCGCTTCCTACAGTTGCTAATCCAGTAACTTCACTTTTAGTACTGGTAATCAACATACTTTTATCCCAACCACGCCCATTCGGAAACGGCGCAGGTTTTCCTGATAAGTCATAGCGTCTAACGCTATACCAAGTTGTTCCTTCTGGTGGATAATCTTCTTTTGTATCGCCCCTCGAACCTTGAGTCATGGCAATGTATACATATTTACTATTTGCGGTTACAGCTTTGCCACCGCCACGACTCCAGCCGTGAGTATCCCCAAGAGCAGCAATAACCTTACCATCTTTATATATTCCTGCCTCCATTGCCGCCTCATCCCAATGGCTGTTGGTATAAACTGTGCCATCAGGAGCAACATACATGCCCTCAATATTGTTTTGTACCCGCAGATTTCCACTGCCAATAGTATTACCTATCCACGATGTTTTGTAGTTAAGCGCGGGTGTTTCAGTATTGTTTTGTACCCGCAGATTTTTACTGCCAATAGTATTACTTCTTGGCGATATTTCGTGTGTAAACGTTGGTATTTCAGTATTGTTTTGTACCCGCAGATTTTCGCTGCCAATAGTATTATTTGTTGACGATATTTTGTGTGTAAGCGTGGGTATTTCAGTATTGTTTTGTACTCGCAGATTTTCGCTGTCAATAGTATTATTTGTAAGCGTGCGTGTTCCAGTTGTCGCCCAGTCTGTTGTAATTCCAAGGGTAGTAACAATAACTCCAATAGTCAGACTGAGTAAAAAGTTGAAAGTTTTATTTCTTTGTAAATATCTAGTATTAGATAATTTTTTGATGTGCTGGTTGAGACGATGACGAAGTTTTTTCAACTGCGTCAGTAATTCATTTATCATATAATTTTTAGGTTTTAATTATTTATATACAATCATTGTTTATGAAATCAGTAAAAAAATCTAACTATTTGGAATTGGTTAAGATACGGTCTATGTATGGACGCGGCATCTGATATCACTCTGCCATAACTTTCATGAGAAAATAATCGAGTAAAGATAAAAATAACTAACAATGGCTGAAAAAAATAACTTTAAAAAAATACGAAAATATCTTGAAGAAGCTGATGTTAAATTTGTGCGAGTTCTTTGGTGCGATAATGCTAATATTATCCGTGGCAAAGCTGTGCATTTGGGAATGTTAGCTCACTACTTTGAACATGGAGTAGGCATTTCTGTAGGGCAGCAGGGAATTCCCGTAATGTATGATGCAGTTGTGCCAGAAACAAATTTAGGGCCAGTAGGTGAAATTCGCTTAGTCCCTGATTGGTCTAGCCTCAAACCTTTACCTTATAGTTCTGGTCATGCCCGTGTCATGGGCAATATGATATTAGATGGTGCTGCTTGGGGATTATGCCCGCGAAATTTTTTGAAGCGGATGATTGCGGCAGCTAAATCAACTGGTTGGGAAGTACGAGCAGCCTTTGAAAATGAGTTTTATTTATTACGGCAAACACCTGATGGCATCATTCCGGCTGACTCCACAGTTTTTGCTTCAACTCAGGCAATGGATCTCCATCGCGAAGTAATTGATGAAATCGCTGATGCACTTATTGCCCAAGGTATACCTGTCGAACAGTATTATCCTGAATCAGGCCCAGGTCAACAGGAAATTTCTATGCGCTATACCGATGCTTTACAAGCAGCTGATTGGCAAATTGCTTTTCGAGAAACTGTCAGAGCGATCGCCCACCGCCACAATCTCATCGCTTCATTTTTACCCAAAATCTTCCCCGATGCAGCTGGTAGTGGTTGTCATATCCATCTGAGCCTTTGGCATAAGGAGAAAAACCTATTACCCGATCCTCAGAGTATCTATGGTCTTTCTGAGGTGGCATTACAATTCATCGCTGGTATTCTACACCATCTGCCGGCACTGATGGCACTAACTACCCCAAGTACTAATTCTTACCACCGCATTCTTCCTCATAGTTGGAGTGGTGCTTTTTGTTGTTGGGGATTAGATAATCGGGAGGCAGCCGTTAGAGTCCCTAGTGACCCTGGTTTGGGCTGTCCCAGCCACTTGGAATTGAAAACTGTAGATGCTTCAGCTAATCCTTACTTAGCTCTAGGAGCAGCGATCGCAGCCGGAATTGATGGCGTGCAGCGCAGTCTCACACCACCAAACCCAGTAAATCAAGACCCCGGATATTTATCAATTGAAGAACGCAGTGCTAAGGAAATAGACTTATTACCAAATAATTTGGGGCAAGCGATCGCTCACCTCCAGCAAGACGATATCCTATTAACAGCTTTAAATCCCCAGTTAGCCAAAGCGTTCTTAGCAGTGCGTCAAGCAGAGTGGCAAGCAATGAAAGATTGGGAATTAACCGCAGAAGTGAAAACATTATTAGAAAAATATTAGCACCCCACTCTCTACTCCTTACTACAAATGAATCTGGCTGATATTCCCTTAATTGACCAACACGCCCACAACATCTTAAAACCAGAGGTAGCTGCCCAGTTTCCTTATGCGGCTGCCTTTACTGAAGGCTACGATCCAGAAATCATCAACTACCACGCCCGTCATACATTCTTTTATCGGCGTAGCTTGCGCGATATTGCTGCTTTATTGAACTGCGAAGCTGAAGAAACAGCAATTTTGGCACGGCGAGAAAGTCTAGGATTAGAAGAACTAACGCAGATTTATTTTCGGGCTGCTAACCTAGGGCGTGTCATCAATTGAGCCAAATGACAGAAGCAGCCAGATAAATTGCAC